>NZ_KV810997.1:0-29618 GCF_001812965.1 Actinomyces sp. HMSC075C01 | reverse complement strand
AGGGCGGCGCCCGGTCCTGTGCCTGTCCCCGGGGCCGGGCTATCCGGCGACGTCGGGCTGCCTCATGGAGCTCATCGCCACCGCCCTGGATGAGGCGATTCCCACGTTGGGCATCTGCCTGGGGTTCCAGGCCCTGGTCGAGGCCTGCGGCGGGCGGGTCGCCCCGGTCGGCCCGGTCCACGGCCGCTCCGACCGCCTCGAGGTCACTGAGGCGGGGCGCGCGGACGAGGCTTTCGCGGTGCTCGACGGCGGTCCCCTGGATGTGGCCCGCTACCACTCCCTGGGCACGCGCACACTACCCGAGGCACTCGTCAGTCTGGCCCGGACCACCCAGACGGATGAGGACGCAAGCGGAGGCATCGTCATGGCGGCCCGGCACCGGTCGCTGCCCGCAGTCGGGCTGCAGTTCCACCCCGAGTCGATCCTCACCCCGCAGGGCCCGGCCCTGCTCAAGGCCGTCACCGCCGGCCTGGCCCGGACACCCTGAGCCACACCTGCGCCCCGTCGGCCCGCACATACCGACGTCGGAGCCACCGTTCGGGCAGAATCACCCCCGGGCGCTCGACCAGCCTCAACCACTCGCATAAGGAGCTACAGACCGATGAGTCAGACCAACAGCGCGGCCCCGGCCGCTGCGCAAGAGGCGCACGAGCTGCTGCGAGAGGTGGTGCAGGGACGGCGCCTGAGCCGCGAGCAGGCCTCGACGGTCTTCGCGGCCCTGGGCGCCGGCGACCTGTCCGAGGTGGAGACGGCGGCGCTGCTGGCGGCGCTGCACGCCCGCGGCGAGGAGCCCCAGGAGGTCGCGGGAGCCGCGAGCGCCTTTCGTCAGGTGGCCCGGGACTTCCCGTCGGTGTCCTTCCCGCTGGTGGACGTCGTGGGCACCGGGGGCGACGGCGTGGGCACGATCAACATCTCCACGGGGGCGGGCCTGGTGGCCGCCTCGATGGGGGTCGCGGTGGCCAAGCACGGCAACCGGGCCGTGTCCTCCAAGACGGGGGCGGCCGATGTCATCGCCGAGCTGGGGCTGCCGCTGGACGTGGAGCCGGCCACGGCGGTCGAGCTGTTGGCCCGTGACCACTTCACCTTCCTGTTCGCCCAGGCCTACCACCCGGCGATGCGGCACGTGGCGCCGGTGCGCAAGGCGCTGGCCACGCCCACGATCTTCAATGTCCTGGGGCCGCTGGTAAACCCGGCCCACCTGACCTTCCAGCTCATGGGCGTGTGGGACCCGGGCATGCTGGACATGATCGCTGAGGCCATGGTCCAGCTGGGGCGCGAGCGCGCGCTCGTGGTCCACGGCTCGGGCCTGGACGAGATCGCCGTCCACGGGCCGACCCTCGTGCGTGAGGCGACGCCCGACGGGGTCAGGGCCTATGAGATCACGCCCGAGGATCTGGGGGTGCCCGCCTACGAGCTGGCCGACCTGCTGGGTGGGGAGCCGGCCGACAACGCCCGCCTGCTGCGCGAGGCCGTCTCGGGTGAGGGGCGGCCCGCCCACCGTGACGCCATCGCCGTCAATGCCGGAGCCCTGCTGTACCTCACCGGCCGGGCCGACAGCCTCGCCGACGGCACGGCGGCGGCCCTGGAGCAGATCCTTTCCGGCGGCGTGGCCCGCCACCTGGAGTCCATGACCAAAGCCAGTGACCTCACCACCGAGACGGCCTGAGGAGGAGCCGTGACCACCCCAGACACCGCCCCCGTCCCCGCCGCGTCACCCGATGGCGCAGGCCCTGGCGAGCGCGCCCACCGTGAGCCGGTCGAGGCGCGCCTCATCGCCACGGGCACCGTCCTGGACTCGATCGTCCAGGCGCGCCGCGAGCGCATTGATGAGCTGCGCGCCCGTTTCGGGCACCTGAGAGCCGAGGACCTGGAGCGCTCGCAGCGCTCCTTCGCGGCGGCCCTGCGTACCCGCAGCGGCCAGGGGCTCAGCCCGCAGCCGGCTCTCATCATGGAGTGCAAGGCGGCCTCGCCCTCACGCGGCACCATCTGCTCCGACTACGACCCGGCCGCGTTGGCCGCCCAGTACGCGCCTTACGCGGCCGCGGTCTCGGTGCTCACCGAGCCCGACCGCTTCAACGGCTCCTTCGACGACCTGGCGGCCGTGCGCGAGGTGGTGGACGTCCCCGTCCTGTGCAAGGACTTCATCGTCGATGAGGTCCAGGTGCTGGCGGCCCGCAGCCTGGGGGCGGATGCGGTCCTGCTCATGCTCTCGGTGGTGCCCGACGACGTCTACCGCGAGCTGGCCGACCTGGCCCACAGCCTGGGCATGGAGGTGCTCACGGAGGTCTCGACCCCACAGGAGATGCACCGCGCCTCGGTTCTGGGGGCGGAGGTCATCGGCATCAACAACCGTGATCTGCGCACCTTGGAGACGGACCTGGCGCGCACTGAGGAGCTCGCCCCACTGGCCCCGGCCGGGGCTGTCCTCGTGGGTGAGTCGGGGGTCGGTGCTCCCGACGACGTGCGGCGTCTGTCGGGCCTGGTGGACGCCCTCCTGGTGGGTTCGTCCCTGTCCGGGGCCGCCCGGGAGCTGGCCACCGCGGTGCCGCTGCCGCAGGGGGAGGGTGCGTCGTCGTCGCCCCTGGACCGGGACGGCCAGGAGACGGGGCACCATCCGCGCCTGCCGGCCTTCTTCGGTCCCTACGGGGGCCAGTTCGTACCCGAGCTGCTCATCCCGGCACTGGACCAGCTCGAGGACGCCTTCATCGATGCCCAGGCCGATCCGACCTTTGCCGCCGAGCTGGAGACGCTCATGACCCGCTACCTGGGGCGTCCCACGGCTGTCACCGAGCTGCGCAACCTGCCGTTGGAGGGCAACGCGCGCATCCTGCTCAAGCGAGAGGACTTGGTTCATGGAGGCGCCCACAAGGGCAACCAGGTTCTGGGACAGGCCCTCCTGGCCAAGCGGATGGGTAAGCGGCGCATCATCGCCGAGACCGGCGCCGGCCAGCACGGGACGGCCACGGCCATGGTCTGCGCCCTGCTGGGCCTGGACTGCACCATCTATATGGGGGCCACCGATGTCGTGCGTCAGGCGCCCAATGTCGAGCGCATGGAGCTCATGGGCGCCACCGTGGTCCCGGTGGACAGTGGCGCGGGCACGCTCAAGGACGCGGTCAACGAGGCGCTGCGCGACTGGACGGCCTCCTTCGCCGACACCCACTACCTGCTGGGCACGGCCGCGGGCCCGCACCCCTTCCCCACGATCGTGCGCGAGTACCACCGGGTCATCTCCCGGGAGGCTCGCGCCCAGGTCCTGGGGCTGACGGGGCGGCTTCCGGACTCGGTCATCGCCTGCGTGGGGGGTGGCTCCAACGCGATCGGCATGTTCGCCGAGTTCATCAACGACCCCGGGGTCGAGCTCGTCGGGGTCGAGCCGGCCGGTGAGGGGCTGGACACGCCCCGCCACGGCGCCCCTATCAACAAGGGGCTGGTGGGGATCCTCCACGGTGCGCGCAGCTACCTCATGCGCACCTCGGAGGGGCAGGTCGAGGAGTCCTTCTCGGTCTCGGCGGGCCTGGACTACCCGGGCGTGGGGCCCGAGCACGCCTGGTTGTCGGACACCGGCCGGGCCCGCTACGTGGGCATCAGTGACGACGAGGCGATCGAGGCCTTCCGGCTGCTGTCGCGCCACGAGGGGATCATCCCGGCCATGGAGTCCGCCCACGCCTTGGCTCAGGCCCTGGCGATGGCCCGGGTGGTGCCCGACGGCGAGGAGCCCCCGATCCTGCTGGTGTGCCTGTCGGGCCGTGGGGACAAGGATCTCGACCAGGTGCAGGCGAGGCTGGGGGGCTCCTTCTCCACTGACGGCGCCGTGGCCAGGGCCTCGCGCATGGTGGAGCAGATGGGCAAGCGCACCGAGTACGCGGGCCTGAACGCCGCCAAGGGCGCCAGCCTGAACGCAGGCTTGGGTGAGGAGTTCTGAGATGAGTCGTTATCCTGCAATGTTCGCCGCCCTCAAGGAGCGCGGTGAGGGCGCCTTCGTCCCCTTCGTCATGGTCGGTGACCCCGATGCGGACACCAGCGAGGCCGTCATCGAGGCGCTCATCGCCGGTGGGGCCGACGCGCTGGAGCTGGGTGTGCCCTTCACCGACCCGGTCGCTGACGGTCCCACGATCCAGAAGGCGCATGTGCGGGCCCTGGCCGCGGGTGTGGGATTCCAGGACTGCCTGGAGGTGGTTCAGCGGGTGCGCCGGCGCCACCCGTGGCTGCCTATCGGCATGCTCATCTACGGCAACGTGCCCTTCGCGATGGGCCTGGAGCGCTTTTACGCCGAGTGCGCGCAGGCCGGCATCGACTCGGTGCTGCTTCCCGACATCCCGATCCGCGAGTCGGCAGCCTTCAGCCGGGCCGCCCAGGAGGCCGGTGTCGACGCCGTCTACATCGCCCCGCCGTCGGCTGCGGCCGAGACCTTGGACGCGGTGGCGGCGGCCTCGCGCGGCTACGTCTACGCCGTCTCCCGGGTGGGGGTGACCGGCACCGAGCGGGCCTCCTCCACCGTGGGCCTGGCCGAGTCGGTGGAGCGTCTGCGGGCCGACGCCGCTGCACCGGTGATGCTGGGCTTCGGCATCTCCACGCCCGAGCAGGTCACCGAGGCCATCGCAGCCGGCGCTGACGGCGCCATCAGTGGATCGGCCACGGTCAAGATCGTGGAGCGCTATGCCCCCGAGATCGTGGCGGCGACCTCCGCCAGCAACGGCGCAGGCGGTCATGAGGAGCGTCGCCACTATGCGCTCGGGGCGCTGCGCAGTGACCTGGTCACTTTCACCGCCACGATGAAGGAGGCCACGCGCCCGCGCTGATGGGCGGGGTCTGGCAGACGAGTCACGAAGAACAACGACAAAGGTCGGTTGTGCCGAAAGCTGGGTGCGATCGACCTTTGTCTATTCCTTTCATGAAGGCCGGGGAAGCGCGGCAGAAGAAGCACTTCGCCATTTCCATAGCGCTGTGTTCAGAGATATATTAAAGGACCGGTCGGCGTCCCTTCCGATCATTTCAGTGAAAGGCATGCTCATGCACGTCCCATCTCTCCCATCCACTCGTCCGTGGCGGCGCCTCCTGGGTGTCGCCATGGCTCTTCCCCTGCTCACCGTCGGCGCCGTCGCCGCTCCGGTGAGCGCAGCCGTCCCAACCGCCGCCCCGGACACAGGAATCACCGTGGAGGGGCGCTATCATCCCGCCGGCGCCGGCTGCCACGGCTCCGACAGTGCCGAGGGCTGTCTGAGCTGGGGGGTGCGCGTCCCCTCGACCGTCGCCCCGAACTCATCGACCACCGTCACCATTGAGGCCGACTCCGTGCCGGGTCAGTGGACCTGGTCCTGTCCCTCTCCGGACGGCGACAGGGTGGCCGGAACCAGCACCTTCTACATCGACAGGGGCAAGGACGAGCCCGTATCGAAGCTGGCCGACTCCGGCCTGGGTTTCTTCGACCACCTGTACTACAACCAGCACGGGGACAGCGCCGGCTCGGTCACAGCTGTTTCCTGCACTCCTGAGCACCTGAGTCTAACCTACGAGGTCGACTTCGACTCCGCCCGGGACCAGAGCTCTTATCTCGACCTGGACCTGGGGACCACGGTGGTGGCTCCCGGCGCGGACGCGCGCAGCTACACCTTCAGCCCGAAGATCACGACCTCCACGGGCAACCTGGTTCTCACGCCCACCGCGACGGCCCAGAAGCCCGCTGCCAGCGAGGCTCACGCCACCGTGTCCACCAAGGAGGTCGCGGTCGACGGCGCCGCCAAGGACACCGCCCGCTTCACCATGACAGCAAGGAACGACTCCACCACGCCCCTGTCGGACTTCACCATCTCCGCCGTCAGGTCCAGGGGGCAGGCCCAGGTAGGTGCTCTGACCTGCGACCTGACGGCTTTCGGCGGCAAGGTCGTCTCCGCCACGGGACCGGCCGAGAACCTCACGGTCTCCAGCGGAGCGGCGAAGGTCCCTCAGGGCAAGGAGATCACCTGCCAGGTGGACCTGACCGGCATCACGGGACGCAACACGGTCAAGGCCGCACTGACCACCGGCAAGCAGTCCTTCTCCAGCGACTACACCAAGGACCGGCCCATCAGCGAGGTGAAGGTCCAGCCTACTGATCGCGAAGTTGAGGCCGCCCCCACCGGCACCTACGAGGTTGAGGTCGGCTACTCCGTCACCTTCACCAACACCACCGACGCCGTAGGACAGACCTCCAATATCGTCCTGCACCCCCCGGTCCCGGCCGGCTTCAGCTTCATGTACGTGCTTGACAGTGGCGTCCCGTGGTGGATCAGCCCGGACGACTACGCGCTCCAGGACGATGGCTCTATACCCCTATCCACGAGCGACACCCTGTACGCCCACTCGTCAACCACGATGACCTTCACCGCCTTCTACGAGGTCAAGGCCGAGGCGGTCACCGAGGACACCTGGAAGTCCCTGGGCACCTGCGACCCCAAGGACCCCTCCAAGGGGCTGACCACCCGGATCGACGTCGTCGGCAGCGACGGGGTTGAGCCCGGCACCTACTGGGCCTGCACCGCCGTGACGCGCACGAAGAACTGAGCACGAGCTCAGGTCGATCAGCCCGACTTGATGAAGGTCGGATAGGTGAGTACCTCACCTATCCGACCTTCATATGACTTTCTCCCACAACGGGAATCCAAAACTCCATTCACCTCACCGAAAGGCGTGCTCATGCACTCCCCATCCTCCCCACCCGCTCATCCGTGGCGACGCCTCCTGCGCATCGCCCTGGCTCTTCCCCTCATCGCCGCTGCTGCCGTCGCCGCTCCGGCGTCCGCCGACACTGATATCACCGTGGAGGGGCTTTACCACACGGCCGGTGCCGGCTGCCACGGCTCCAACAATGCCGAGGGCTGCCTGAGCTGGAGGGTCCGCATCCCATCGGCCATCGCCCCGAAGAGCTCCACGAATGTCACTATCGAGGCCGATTCCGTGCCGGGTCAGTGGACCTGGCCCTGCCCTTCCCAGAACGGTGACGAGGTGGCCGGGACGAGCTCCTTCTACATCGACAAGGGCGAGGGCGAGCCCCCGGCCTTGATAGCGGAGTCCGAGCTGAGTTCCATCTCTGAGCTGTACAACCCCCTGCTGGGTGAGTCAATGGGCTCAGTCAAAGCCATTTCCTGCACTCCTGAGCACCTGAAGCTGACCTACGAGATCAACTTCTACACCCAATGGGACAAGAGCAGCTACGTCGACCTGGATCTGGGGACCACGGTGGTGGCGCCCGGTGCGGATGCGCGCAGCTACCGTGTCACCCCCACCATCGAGGTCTCCACACGCAACACGATTCTTCGGCCCACTGTCAGCGCGCACAAGCCCGCTGCCAGCGAGGCTCACGCCACCGTGTCCACCAAGGAGGTCGCGGTCGACGGCGCCGCCAAGGACACCGCCCGCTTCACCATGACAGCAAGGAACGACTCCACCACGCCCCTGTCGGACTTCACCATCTCCGCCGTCAGGTCCAGGGGGCAGGCCCAGGTGGGCGCCCTGACCTGCGACCTGACCGCCTTCGGCGGCAAGGTCGTCTCCGCCACGGGACCGAGCGAGAACCTCACGGTCGCCAGCGGAGCGGCGAAGGTCCCCCAGGGCCAGGACGTCACCTGCCAGGTGGACCTGACCGGCGTCACGGGACGCAACCGGGTCAAGGCCACACTCACCACCGGCAAGCAGTCCTTCTCCAGCGACTACGTCAACGTCCGGCCGGTGGTTGAGGTGGAGACTCATCCCACGGATCTCTTGGTCGAGGCCGACCCTACCGGCACCTACGAGGTCGAGGTGGGCTACACCATCACCTTCACCAACACCACCGACACCGACGGCCACACCTCCGATATCGTTCTGCGGCCACGGGTCCCGGCCGGTTTCGCCCTCAAGGGCGTGACAGGTACCGGTACCCCGTGGTGGGTCGGCCCGGACAGCTATGCCCTTCAGGATGACGGCTCCTTGTCGTTGCGCACCGGCGATTCCCTGAACGCCTACTCGTCAACCACGATGACCTTCACGAGCACCTACCAGGTCAACGCCGAGGCAGTTACTGAGGACACTTGGAAGGCCCTGGGCACCTGCGATCCCAAGGACCCTTCCAAGGGACTGACCATGCAGATCGACGTCGCCGGCAGTGAGGGCGGCACCGAGGCCGGGACCCACGCGATCTGCATTCCCGTGACGCGCACCGGGAACTAGCATCTTCACGATGCGGGCCTTGCGGGTGCACCGCATCATCGGAGCATTCGCCGGCGCCTCCGGTGGTCCTCCTCCTGCTTCGGGGCGGGGCCACCGGTGGTGCTGGTTGCCGCCGTGAGCCTGCGGCGGCCGCCCCATCCCGTCCGACGGTAGGGTGGCGCCCATGGCCAGCCTTCTCAACCGGATCCTCACCCTGCTCGGGCACGCCGCCTCCGACGCGCTTGCTCAGAAGCCCTCGGCGCCGTCCGGCACGTCCGGCAGCACGCCATCCGGTTCCGCTGAGCCTGCGCAGTCCCGCACCCCCAAGTCGTCGGCAGCCCCCTCGTCGCGAGGCGTCAGCGTCTACGACGTCTCCGCCCTGGGGCTGCCCGCCTTCAGCTACTCCCCCGACCCGGACGGCGAGGCCGACCCCGGCGAGGTGGTGTGGGCCTGGGTGCCCTTCGAGGAGGATCCCTCCCAGGGCAAGGACCGGCCGGTCCTGGTCCTGGCCCGCCATGAGACCCGCCTGGTCGTGGCCCAGATGACGAGCAAGGACCACGACCGCGACGCCGCCCAGGAGGCGCGCTGGGGTCGTTTCTGGTACGACGTCGGCACTGGTGACTGGGACCGTCAGGGCCGCCCCAGCGAGGTGCGCCTGGACCGCCTGCTCCTGGTGGAGCCGGCCTCCGTGCGCCGCGAGGGGGCCACGATGAACCAGGAGGTCTTCGACGGCGTCGTGGCCGCCCTGCGCCACCACCATTCCTGATCGCCTCCGCAGCGCCACCAGGATGCGAAGGCTCATGGGGCGATGCACCTCACGCCTCGACCCCGCTTCGCGCCTGGGGGCATGGGGAACCTGAATGATACAGTCGCCTACTGGACCTCTGGCCTGGCCGGCTGCGGGGTCCGGCGACCGGGTCAGCCAGGTGCCCCACCACCTCATGTCAGCCCGTGGCGCGAACCCTCTCTCCGGCCATCGACCAATCAGACGCGAGAAAGTTTCACCGTGGCGAACATCAAGTCCCAGATCAAGCGCATCAAGACCAACGAGAAGGCCCGCCTGCGCAACAAGTCCGTCAAGTCCGAGCTCAAGACCTACGTGCGCCGCGTGCGCGAGGCCGTCGAGGCCGGTGACAAGGACGCCGCACTCGAGCACCTCAAGGCCGCCTCCCGTAAGCTGGACAAGGCCGTCTCCAAGGGCGTCATCCACAAGAATCAGGCCGCCAACCGCAAGTCCAAGCTCGCCAAGCGCGTCGCCTCCCTCTGAGGCCACCGCAGCAGTGAGCATCTGAAGGGCGCCTCCCTCTGGGGAGGCGCCCTCCTCTTTTTTCCACCCCCTCCACCCGTTCATCAGACCGCTTCAAGGAGAGCCCATTGCGCATCGGATTCGACCGCGACAAGTACCTGCGGATGCAGTCCAGCCACATCGCGGAGCGCCGCGCCCAGTTCGGCGGCAAGCTCTATCTGGAGTTCGGCGGCAAACTCATCGACGACATGCACGCCTCGCGCGTGCTGCCGGGCTTCACCCCGGACAACAAGATCGTCATGCTCGCCGAGCTGGCCGACGAGGTCGAGATCGTCATGGCGGTCAACGCCAAGCACCTCGCCCGAAACAAGGTCCGCGCGGACCTGGGCATCTCCTACGAGGACGACCTGCTGCGTCACATCGACGCCTTCCGCAGCTACGGGCTCTACGTGGGCAGCGTCGTCGTGACCCAGTGGACTGATGACAACCGCCAGGCCCACGACTTCAAGCGCAAGCTGGAGGCGCTGGACATCACGGTCTACCGTCACTTCCCCATCCCCGGCTACCCCGGTGACGTCGCCCGCATCGTCTCGGCGGAGGGCTACGGGCGCAACGAGTACATCGAGACCAAACGGGACCTCGTGGTCGTCACCGCCCCCGGCCCTGGCAGCGGCAAGATGGCCACCTGCCTGTCCCAGATCTACCACGACCACCAGCGGGGCATCTCCTCGGGCTACGCGAAGTTCGAGACCTTCCCGATCTGGAACCTGCCCCTGGACCACCCGGTCAACATCGCCTACGAGGCCGCCACCGCCGACCTCGACGACGTCAACATGATCGACCCCTTCCACCTGGCGGCCCACGGCGTCCAGACCGTCAACTACAACCGCGACGTCGAGGTCTTCCCGGTCCTGAGCCGCCTGTTCGAGGAGATCCTGGGCTCCTCACCCTACGCCTCCCCCACGGACATGGGCGTCAACATGGCCGGCAACTGCATCAGCGACGACGAGGCCTGCCGGCAGGCCGCCTGCCAGGAGATCATCCGCCGCTACTACCGGGCCCTGGTTGCCGAGAAGCGCGAGGTCATCGCCCCCGTCCAGTCCCAGCGGATCGGGCTGCTCATGGCCAAGGTGGGGGTGAGCAAGGAGGACCGCCCCGTCGTACGGCCCGCGCTGGAGGTGGCTGAGGCCACCGGCGAGCCGGCCTCGGCGATCGAGCTGCCCGACGGGCGCATCGTGACGGGCAAGACCTCCGCCTTGCTGGGGTGCTCCTCTGCGATGCTGCTCAACGCACTCAAGCTCCTGGCCGGGATCGATGACCACATCAACCTGCTGGCCCCGGCCTCCATCGAACCCATCCAGAGGCTCAAGACACAGGAGCTGGGCAGCCGCAACCCGCGCCTGCACACCGACGAGGTGCTCATCGCCCTGGCCGTGTCCGCCAACGGGGACGACAACGCCCGCAAGGCCCTCGACCAGCTCGAGACGCTGCGGGGCTGCGAGGTCCACACCTCCACGATCCTGGGCCCGGTGGACGAGGGCATCTTCCGCGCCCTGGGAGTCCAGGTCACCAACGAGCCCGTCTACGCCACCAAGTCCCTGTACCGCAAGAAGTGAGGCCCGGTGCGGGCCACCCTCCCGCGGTGCGCCCGCACCCGGACACCCTGCCGAGGTGTGGATGGTCACATAGATGCGCAGAGGTGACTGAACGCACTCGCGCGCGGTACATTCTCCCCAACGAGATGAGCTCGTGTGCTCTGGGGTCGGTGAAAGTCCGAACCGGCGGTAACAGTCCGCGACCCGGTCGCATCCAGCGACCGGCTGACCAGGTGGAACTCCTGGACCGACGGTGAGAGTCCGGATGGGAAGCGCACACGGGACACACCATGCCTCGCCTGGTGCCGTGCACCCGGCACTCCGTCATGGCGGTGTCTCTCCCCAGCGCACCCGAGGGAGAGGACCGGATGACCTCGTTCACCACCGTGCAGACGGCCGCGATGCAGCGCGCCCTACGGGCCGCGGCCTCCCCCGACGCCCCTCCCGGCCCCAACCCCCGGGTCGGCTGCGTCATCCTCTCCCCCGACGACGACATCCTCGCCGAGGGCCATCACCGTGGCACCGGCACCGCCCACGCCGAGGTCGACGCACTGGCGAACCTCGCCACGACAGGCGCCTCCGCCCGAGGAGCGAGCGTCCTGGTCACCCTCGAGCCGTGCAACCACCAGGGCCGCACCGGCCCGTGCGTCCAGGCGCTCCTCGACGCCGGCGTGGCCGAGGTCATCTACGCCCAGGACGACCCGACCGAGCAGGCCGGAGGCGGCGCGGCGGCGCTGGAGGCCGCCGGCGTGCGGGTACGGCGTGGGCTGTGCGCCCAGGAGGCCGCGTGCCTCAACCGCCCGTGGCTCCTGGCCGTGACCCGCGGACGCCCCATGGTGACGTGGAAGCTCGCCACCACCCTCGACGGCCGTATCGCCGCCGCTGACGGCACCAGCCAGTGGATCACCCCGGTGGCGGCCCGCCACGACGCCCACCGCCTGCGCCGCCAGTGCGACGCCATCATGGTGGGCACCGGCACCGCCCTCGCCGACGACCCCGCCCTCACCGTCCGCGACGAGGCAGGTCAGCCCGCACCGGCCCACCTCCAGCCGCTGCGCGTCGTCGTCGGCTCCAGGAGCCTGCCTCCCACCTCCAGGGTGCTCGCCGACGACCACTACCTCCTCCTGCCCGACCACGATCCGCACGCCGTCCTGGCCGTCCTCGCCGAGCGCGAGATCCGCCATGTCCTGCTCGAAGGAGGCCCGACCCTCGCGACCGCCTTCCTGCGCGCCGGCCTCGTCGACCAGGTCGTCGCCTACACGGCCCCCGCGCTTCTGGGCACGGGACCGGCCGCCCTCGCCGACTTCGGGGCGGCGACGATCACCGACGCCCTGAGGCTGAGTCACCCCCGCGTCGAGGTCCTCGGCGCGGACGACGAGCTCGCCGTCCGCCTCTGCGGTGACCTGGAGGCCAACGACGTTCCCCCTGCCCACACCCCAACCGAGGAGAGTCACTGATGTTCACCGGAATCGTCGAGGAGCTCGGACGCGTCGTCCGGCTCGAAACCGTCGAGGACAGCGCCCGGCTGACGGTCGAGGCGCCCACCGTCACCCAGGACGTGAGCCTGGGCGACTCCGTCAGCGTCAACGGGTGCTGCCTGACGGTCGCCGCCGTGCACGGGAGCACCTTCACCGCCGACCTCATGGCCGAGACTCTCACGCGCACCACCCTGGGTTCCCAGGCGCCGGGAGACCCGGTCAACCTCGAGCGCGCCCTGCGCGCCAGCGACCGGCTCGGCGGGCACATCGTCCAGGGGCACGTCGATGCCACCGCCGAGGTCCTCGACCACCACCGCGGTGAGCACTGGGACCTCCTACGCATCAGCCTGCCGCAGGAGATCGCCCGCTACGTCGCCGTCAAGGGATCGGTCGCCCTCGACGGAGTGTCGCTGACGGTCGTCGACGTCGCCGACGCCCCCAACACCCTCGACGTCTCCCCCGTGCCGGGAGCGGAGGCGTCGCTCAGCGTCGGGCTCATTCCCGAGACGCTGCGACGCACGACCCTGGGCACGAGGCGGCCCGGAGAACGGGTCAACCTCGAAGTCGACGTCCTGGCCAAGTACGCTGAGCGTCTTCTGGGCGCCCGCCCGAGCCAGGAGGGGCAGCAGACATGCTGAGCACCAGGAGCGCATCCCCAAGCACACGCATGGACCGCGTCGAGGACGCACTTGCCGCCCTGCGCGAGGGCCAGACGGTCATCGTCGTCGACGATGAGAGCCGGGAGAACGAGGGGGACCTCATCCTGCCCGCGCAGAGCACCACGACCGAGCAGCTGGCCTTCGCGATCCGGCACTCGACCGGCATCATCTGCGCCCCCATGGCGGGCCAGGAGCTCGACCGCCTGGGCATCCCCATGATGACCGAGCACAACACCGATCCCAAGAGGACGGCCTTCACGCTGAGCGCCGACGCCCGCACCGGCATCACCACGGGTGTGAGCGCCGCCGACCGGGCTCGCACCGTCCGCGTCCTGGCGGACCCGGGCTCAGCTCCCGACGACCTCGTCCGCCCCGGCCACGTCTTCCCCCTGCGGGCGCGCGAGGGCGGAATCCTCACGCGCCGCGGTCACACGGAGGCCGCCGTCGACCTCATGCGCCTGTCGGGCAACCGGCCCGTGGGGGTCCTAGTGGAGGTCATTAACGACGACGGCACCATGGCGCGTCGGCACCAGCTACGTGAGCTCGCCGACGCCCACACCATGCCCATGATCTCGATCAGTGACCTGGAGCGCTACCGGTGGCTGCACGAGGAGCTCGTCGAGGAGGTCATCTCAGCGCACCTGCCCACCGCGCACGGGGAGTTCACCGCCCACGCCCTGCGCAGCAGGGTCGACGGCACCGAGTACCTCGCACTGGTGTGCGGCCGCATCGCGGACGGTGAGGACGTCCTCACCCGAGTCCACTCCGCCTGCCTGACCGGCGACGTCCTGTCCTCCCTGCGCTGTGACTGCGGGCCGCAGCTGCGCGCCGCCATGGAGGCGATCAGCGCCCGTGGCCGCGGGGTCCTCGTCTACGCCTCCGACCATGAGGGGCGCGGC
Organism: Actinomyces sp. HMSC075C01; assembly: GCF_001812965.1. NCBI lineage: Bacteria > Bacillati > Actinomycetota > Actinomycetes > Actinomycetales > Actinomycetaceae > Actinomyces > Actinomyces sp. HMSC075C01. Next base: position 15,575 of record NZ_KV810997.1, on the reverse strand, counting down.
ATCGGGCTCATCGACAAGCTCCGCGCCTACGCGCTGCAGGAGGAGGGTATGGACACCCTCGACGCCAACGTCGCGCTGGGGCTGCCGGCCGACGCCCGCAGCTACGCCACCGCCGCCCAGGTGCTGCACCACCTGGGCGTGCGCTCGGTCGAGCTCATGACGAACAACCCGGACAAGGTCGCGGGCCTGGAGCACTATGGCGTCAGCGTCCGCTCCATGACGCCGACACCGACCTTCGCCAACGGGGAGAACCTCAACTACCTACGCACCAAGCGCGACCGCATGGGCCATCTGCTCACCGGGCTCGATCCCATCAGGTCCGGCGCTGGATCCCCGCCCGGCGAGGCGAGGGCCGACGACGACACCTGGCACACGAGTGACGAGAACGAAGGAGAGAAACGATGAGCGGATCTGGGGCACCTGAGCAGAGCACACCTCACGCGCGGGGCATGAGGGTGACAGTCGTGGCCGCCCAGTGGCACGAGCGCATCATGTGGGGCCTGGTCGCCGGGGCGCTGCGCGCCGTCGAGGAGGCCGGAGCCCAGGCGAGCGTCGTCCGGGCGGTGGGCTCCTTCGAGCTGCCGGTCCTCGCCGCGGCCGCCGCGCAAGGCGGTGCCGAGGCTATCGTCGCGCTGGGCGTTGTCATCCGCGGCGGCACCCCGCACTTCGACTACGTGTGCCGGGCCGCGACCGACGGGCTGAGCCGGGTGGCGCTGGACACCGGGGTGCCGGTGGGCTTCGGCGTGCTCACCTGCGACGACGAGGCCCAGGCGCTGGCCCGCTGCGGCGGACCGGGCGCGGAGGAGGACAAGGGCTACGAGGCGGCGTGCGCGGCCATGTCCACGGCGCTCACGCTGGCCGCCATGCGAGGCTGAGGATGGCCTCAGCGTCGGCGACTGCCGGCACGGCGGGCGTTGCAGATCGTCAGGACCGCCCGCTCGACGGCGTAGACGGGGTCGCGGCTGGCCCCCTTGACCTCGGCGTCAGCCCGAGCCACGGCCAGGATCGAGGCGGCCAGAGCGTCGTCGGACCAGCCCTGGAGCTCACGGCGGGCCCGGTCCACCTGCCAGGGGGCCATGCCCAGCTCGGCGGGGCTCATGCGCCGCCCCCCGGCGGCCGCGACCCTGGCGAGCTGGCGCACCTTCATGGCCAGGGCCGCGACGATGGCCACCGGGTCGGTGCCGGTGGCCACGGCGTGGCGCAGGGCCGTGATGGCGGCCGGGGTGTTGCCGGCTGCGGCGGCGTCGGCCACGGTGAAGCCGGTGGCCTCGATGCGCCCGGCGTAGTAGGTGCGCACGTGGTCGACGCTGATGGTGCCCTGGGTGTCGGCGAGGAGCTGGTCGACGGCGGAGCACAGCTCGCGCAGGTCGCTGCCCAGGGCGTCGACGAGTGCGCCGACGGCCTCGGGGGCGATGCTCCGCCCAGCGCGGCGCACGTCGGCCACGACCAGGGAGGACTTGTCCTTGGCGCTCTTGACGACCTCGCACTGGATGGTCGGGTAGGGCGAGGCCTTGATGGCATCCAGCAGGCGCTTGCCCCGCTGGCCTCCGTTGTGGCGCAGGATGACACTGACCTCGGGGTCGGCGGCACCCACGTAGGCGATGAGGTCGCTCAGCAGGGCGTCAGTCATCTGCTCCAGGGCGGGGACGTAGACGAGCCGGGGCTCTCCGAACAGGGAGGGGGACACGAGGGTGTCGAGCTGGTGGGGCTCGTAGGTGGCGGCCTCCAGGCGCGTGATCTCCGTGGTGGGGTCCTTGGCCTTGGCCTGCGCCAGCAGACTCCTCACCGCTCGGTCGGCGAGGACCTCCTCGCCGGCGCGGATGAGAACGATCGGCGCCAGCTGGGCCTGGTCCCAGCGCAGTCCAGCCGGTGCCTTGCGCGGGCCCCGAGGGCGGGAGGTTCGAGTCGCTGCCATGGGGCAAGCCTGCCACGAGCGGGCCACGTCAACCCCCTGACTCCCTCCAGCAGAGCGCGGCGGGTGCGGGGAGCCACTGCGAGCAGGAGCCCGATCTCGCAGGCCCCCAGTGCCAGGGCTCCCGTCAGGCCCTCCGGCCAGGGCAGGGTGGCGCCGGGCAGGTGGGCGAAGAAGCCGGCCACCCACACCATCCAGGAGCAGGCCGCGAGCGCCGGCCAGGCGATGACGGCGGCAGCAGTGGGCCAGGCCGGAGCGACCAGTGCCGCCAGGAGCCCGCTGATGGTGGCGATGACCGCAGCCGGTTCGCTGAGCAGGTTGGCGGGCACCGACCAGGCCCCCACCGAGGGCTGAAGGAGGATGAGGATCGGCCCGCAGGCGGCCTGGGCCACCAGCGGCAGCGCCACGGCGGCGGCCAGCCACCTGGGAAGACGACGTGAAAGGCGGGCCGCAACCGGCTTGGAGCCGATGACGATTCCGGCGGTGGCCACCACGGACAGTGCGAAGCCGTAGTCGCGGGACTGCCAGGGGTCGATGAGCAGCAGAACGATGGCTCCGGAGCACAGGGCGGGCACGGAGGCGGCGCGCCTGCCGGCGACGACGCCCAGCAGCATGACGGCCCCCATGGTGGCGGCGCGCAGCACGGAGCCCGACGGGCGCACCAGGATGACGAGAGCAGTCAGCAGGACCGCTCCGAGCAGTGCTCGCCACCGTCGGGGCAGCACCCCGAGGGCTTCCAGCCCCAGTCCCAGGATGATGGCGACGTGCTGCCCGGAGACGGCGGTCAGGTGCGTCATGGAGACGGTGCGCATGTCCTCGCGCAGCTGGGCCGGCAGGGCGTGGTCGTCGCCCAGGGCGACACCGGGTACGAGGCTGCGGGCCCCTGGCGGCCAGAACCCCGTCTCCTCCCCCGCTCCTGCTGCGCCCGGTACCCCAGTGCCCGGTGCCCCGACAGCCTGGGCGAGACCGGTACGGACGGAAGTGACGGCCCCGAGTATCCCGCTGGGCGGGCCAAGAACGGTGAGGCCGGCGCGCTTGGGGATGATGGCCGCTTCGGCGCGGCCGGGGTCGGTGGGGCGCAGGCGCGTGCGCACTTGGACGCGGGTTCCCATGGGCAGGCTCAGCCATTGCTTGTCGCCCAGGACGGTGGCGCTCAGAGTGGAGGCCCGCGTGTCCACCTGTTCGACGTCGAGGGCGGTGATGACCAGGGTGGAGCGGCTGGTGGCCGAGACTCGCGGCTGCTGGGAGACGGTGCCGATGAGGGTGACCGGCTGGCCGCAGGCCACTGCCGCGGTCAGCGGGTCGCGCTGGCGGGCCCACAGGTGGGCGGCGCTGATGGTCAGGACCGTCGCGGCGCACAGGGCGCACACGAGCAGGCTGGCGCTGAGGGTTCCCATTGCCCCGGGGTCGTGGTCGGGGGCTCCGGGACGCGGGTCGGCCCGGTGGCGCGGTGGCCGGAAGCGCAGGACGGGGACCACGAGCAACGCAGCCAGGGCGGTGCACCCCGAGGCCAGGAGCAGGGCGCCTCTCCAGGCATCTGCTGCCTCACGTCCAACAGCCCACCAGGCGCCGGCCCAGCAGGTGGCCGCGGGGGCGAGCAGGCGCAGGTCCAGGGCCTCAGGGGCCTTGGAGGAGGTGGCGTGCTGACCTCCGTTTCGGTGCCGGTTGCGGCCCTGCTCCTGGCGCGGTCGCGCATACAGCGCGGGGTCGTCCCACGGGGCCCTGGGGCTGTCCCCGTCATTGTCACCATGGGCCTCGTTCATACGGTGGCCTGTTCTCGCAGGCCCTCGAGCTTGGCCTTGCCGATGCCGGGGACGTCGGTGAGGGCGTCGACGCTTGCGAAGGGCCCGTGGGAGTCGCGGTACTCGACGATCCGTTGGGCCAGGGCCGGGCCGATGCCGGGCAGCTTCTCCAAGTCGGTTGCGGAGGCCGTGTTGATGTTGATCGTCCCGGATGCACCGCCGTTGGTCTTCCCCGGGGCTGTTCCCACACTGGGGGTGGCGGCCCCACCGGGTTGCGGTGCGGGGTCGGGCAGGACCTCGCCGATGCGCGGGACCCGGATCTGCTCGCCGTCACTCAGGACCCGAGCGAGGTTGAGCTGCTCGGTGTCGGCGTCCGCGCTGGCTCCTCCGACGGCGTTGATGGCATCGGTGACGCGGCTGCCCGGGGGCAGGGTCACCACTCCCGGGCTGCTCACTGCCCCGGTGACGTGGACGACGACGCTGCCCGATGTCGCGCTCAAGCCGCCTGGTCCTGCCGCTGATCCCGCGGCAGGCGCAGTGGCTGGTCTCATGGCTGGACTCGTGGCCGTCCCGGCGGGTGGTGGCCGCATCGCCGCGGAGGCCCCTGCCGCGGCGGCCGGGGCCGCTTGACCGCCGGCGCCGGCGCCGGTGGAGACCATTACGGCCCTCAGTGCCAGGGCGAGAGCCAGGATGAGGAGAGCGGAGCCGGCGATGACCGCGGCTCGTGGCGCGATCGCGAGGCGGCGTGGCCGACGCACCGGCTCCTCGGGGTCGGTTGAGCAGGCCAGACGCACAAGGTCGTCCAAGGACTTGTGCGTACGGCTCCGTCTGGCTCCCATGTCCACGACGGTAGGTACTGGGGTCGTGCGGCGCATGGGGAGGTCGTCTGCTCTGTGGAGAGCACTGGCGTCTGGCGGCCTGTGGCAACCGGGCTGCGTCGTCGCCCCTGGCTCAGTGGGTCCTCAGGTCCGGGGCGACGGCGATGCCGAGGGCGCCGGGGCCCACGTGGGTGCTTGTGGCCTCGTCGACCGGGAGGGTGAGGACCTCGGTGACCTTGGCGCCTGCCTCCTCCATGGCCTGGCGAAGATCGGTCTCGAGCAGCGCCAGCTTGTCGGCGTCGTCGCCTTGGATAACCAGGCGCACCGGGTCGGCGGGGCGCCTGGGGCCGGACAGGGCGGTGCCGCCGGCGACGCGGACGGCCTGCGCGATGAGGTGGCGCCTGGCTCGGGCCGCACCACGCACGATCTCCAGCGTGCGGATCCCGTCGCGGGTCAGGGCCAGGACCGGGCGGATTCCAAGCACTCCGTCCAGGCGGGCCGTGGTGCGGTCGATCCTTCCCGAGCGTGCCAGGCGCCCCAGGTCGTCAACGACGAAGAGCTGACAGGAGCGGGCGGTGCTGGCCTGAGCCAGGGCGGCACCGCGACGTGCGTCGTGGGCGCCGGCGGCGGCCAGCACCGCGAGCCCCAGGGCGCCGGAGCTGGTGCCGGAGTCGACGACGCGCAGCCACTGCGGGCGACGACGCCCCGTGCTCGGGCCCGGGGCGTTGTTGTCGGCCTGGTAGTCGGCCTCGAGCCGGGCGGCGGCGATGCGGGCGTTGTCCATGGTTCCGGACAGGGCCGAGGAGATGTGGATGGCCAGGACCTCTTCGGCCCTGCTGGCCGCGCGCCGGTAGGCGTCCGCCAGCTCCTGGACACTGGGCCGGGAGGTGGTCCCGGGCTCACCGCTCTCAGCGGGGATGGCGTGCAGCGGCACCACCTCGATCGCGCGCTCACGCAGGAGGGGCTCCGTCAGGCAGGCGGCGGAGTCGGTGACGACGGCGAGCGACATGTGGCATACCTTATCGGCAAGCCGCTCGCTCACCGGCAAGGCGCCGCACGCTGCGGCTGCCGCGGTTGCTGTGACTGCCGCCTGCGTGCCCCGGACCGTGCGTTATTGCTCGCTCAGGGCTCGCGGGCCTTCAGCGATAAGAGACCAGGAGGTCCTCGTAGAGGTTGGTGAGCCGTTTAGTCATCGTCTCGGAGTCGAACTGCTGAGCCACCTCCAGGGCCCCGTCGGACAGCTCGGAGAGCCGGGCGTCGTCGGAGAGCAGGGAGGCGAAGACCCGGGCGAAGTCCTCCCCCTCGATGCCGTCGGTGAGGATCGCGTTGCGCTCGGTGAGGCACTCGGTCATCCGCTCATCGCAGTAGACGATCGGCAGCCCGCAGGCGGCGGCCTCCAGGAACACCATGGGCTGGTTGTCGAAGTGGTAGGAGGCCAGGGAGAAGATATCGGCCTGCTTGAGCAGGACGGCGACCTCCTCCGGCGAGCGCGCACCGGTCAGGATCACCCGGTGGGCCACCCCAAGCTCCTCGGCGCGCCGCCCCAGCTCCTCCTGGGAGGGTCCGGGGCCCACAAGCACCAGCTTGACCGGCAGGTCGGCCAGGTGGGGCATGGCCTCGATGAGCGTCATCTGCCGCTTCTCCGGGCTGAGGCGGGCCACGCAGATGATGATCTTCTCACCGGGGGCCTTGGGGATCGGCGAGTCGGCGGCGCGGGCACTGCGGTAACGGGAGGAGTCCAGCCCGTTGGGCAGCACCATGCAGGGGACGGTCAGCCCGCCGTCGTTGATGAGGATCCTGGCCAGGTGCTGGGAAGGCGACAGGCAGGCGTCGCACTTGTTGGCGAAGGCCGCGGTCAGGCGCCACCCCTGACGGGACAGGGCCATCTTCATGTCGCGCTTGTTGAGGTGCTTGATGGTCTCCCGGTGGACGCGGGGAAGGACCGGCAGCGACTTGAGCGCCACTGGGAAGGCGACGGACAGGGCCAGCAGGCCCGAGACCACGGCCAGCGGGTAGTCGTCGATGAGCTCGGTGTAGAGGGTGTGGATGGTGGTGACGTGAGGGATGTTCTGACGCTTGGCCACCCAGTGCGCCAGGACCCCCAGGCTGAACTGAGTCTGGCTGTGGACGACGTCGAAGTCGTAGGCGTCGAAGCGCCGGGCCAGGCCGGGATAGATGGTGGCGACCTCGCGGCTGTCGAAGACGTAGTAGCGCGAGGAGGACAGGCGAATGACGTGGTCGTCGGTCTCCTCATGGCCCTCGGCCTTGGGGGCCACCACGTAGACCTCGTGTCCCATGCGCTCCAGGGCGGATCGGAAGGTGGCTGTGGAGGTGGCCACGCCGTGGACGGAGGGGAGGTAGTCGTCAATGAAGAAGGCGATCCGCACGTCGCTCACCTGATCCTGTGGTCCGGGTGTGTAAGCAGCAGGCCCGTAAGGGGACGTTCTTCCGGAAACGACGACGCAGGGGGCAACATGGGGCGTGTAAACCTCGCGGCACTGGGGACACGGGCAGGCGTGGGATCGGACGTATGCTCCCAACGCCATCGAGGCCCGAGGCTACCTTGTCCGCCGGGCACCTGCCTCCCTCACGGTCAGGAACGGCGTCATCTGCACCGCCACGCCCTGGTCTGCGCGCTGGCAGGTTCGGCGTTTACGATGGCTCCATGACCGATTCCGCTGAGATCGCACGCCTCAAGGCCGAGGCCGCCCAGGCCGCGGCCGAAGCCGCCGCCGCCAAGGCGGCCGCCGCCCAGGCCGCCCTTGACGCCGCCATCGCCGCTACTCCGGCCTCGCCCGTGGAGCAGACTGACGAGCGGCCCCAGGAGACGGCTCAGGAGCAGGCCCCTGCGCAGGCTGAGGCCGCCGCTGCGACCGAGCAGACTTCGGGGAGCACGGAGGCCGAGGAGGCCGGCTACACCGCCCAGGTGCGCTCGGGCTACAGCTTCTCCTCCCCCACCCTGCCGGTGGGCACCTACCTCGACACGCTCTCGGGCGGTGAGCCCGCGGCGGTCAAGGGCCTGTCGGTGGGTATCCCGCTGGGGCTGCTCAACCGGCACGCGCTGGTGGCCGGGGCGACCGGTACCGGTAAGACCCGTACGCTCCAGCTCCTGGCCGAGGGACTGTCCGCCGCCGGCGTCCCGGTGTTCCTGGCCGACGTCAAGGGGGACCTGACCGGTCTGGCCGAGGCCGGAGCCTCCAATGACAAGATCGCCTCGCGCATCGCCTCCACCGGTCAGGACTGGAAGGGGCAGTCCTTCCCCATCGAGCTGTTCAACCTCGGCGGGTCGGACTCCGGCGCAGGCATCAGCGGCACCCCGATCCGCACGACGGTCACCGAGTTCGGGCCGATCCTGCTCTCGCGGGTCCTGGGCCTGAACGACACGCAGGCCTCCGCCCTCCAGCTGGTCTTCCACTGGGCGGACAGCCAGGGGCTGGCCCTGCTGGACCTGAAGGACCTGCGTGCCGTCGTCGACTACCTGACGAACACGGAAGCAGGCAAGGAGGAGCTCAAGACCATCGGTGGGGTCTCTGCGGCCACGGCCGGGGTCATCCTGCGGGAGATCGCCGCCCTGGAGGCGGCCGGAGGTGAGGCCTTCTTCGGTGAGCCGGCGCTCGATGTACGTGACCTCATGCGGGTCTCCCCCGATGGGCGCGGCGTCATCTCAGCCCTGGAGCTGGCGGACATCCAGTCTCAGGGCACGCTGTTCTCCACCTTCCTCATGTGGCTGCTCGCCGAACTCTTCGAGACCCTGCCGGAGGTCGGCGACCCGGACAAGCCCACCATGGTGTTCTTCTTCGACGAGGCGCACCTGCTGTTCTCCGGCGCCTCGAAGGCCTTCCTGGAGGCCGTGGTGCGCACGGTACGGCTCATCCGCTCCAAGGGCGTGGGCATCGTCTTCATCACCCAGTCGCCCACGGATGTTCCCGACGAGGTCCTGGCCCAGCTCGGCAGCCGGGTGCAGCACGCGCTGCGCGCCCACACCCCGGCCGACGCCGCCAACCTCAAGAAGGCGGTCTCCACCTTCCCGGTCAGCCCGGTGGACCTCAGCCGGGTGCTCACGTCGCTGGGCACCGGCCAGGCCGTCGTCAGCGTGCTCGATGAGAAGGGGCGCCCGGCGCCGGTGGCCCCGGTGGTCATCAACGTGCCCGCCGCCGTCATGGGTCCGGCCCAGGGCGGCACCGTCAACCAGGTGCTGGCCTCCTCCCCGCTGAAACCCAAGTACGCCACGAGTGTGGACAACGAGTCCGCCTACGAGCTGCTGGCCCAGCGGGTCCAGGCCGACGCCGAGGCCGCCGAGGCCGCTCGCGCCGCCGAGCAGGCCGCTAAGGAGGCCGAGCAGGCCGCCAAGGAGCAGGCCAAGGCCGACGCCGCCGCCCAGAAGGCCCTGGAGAAGGAGGCCGCCCGCCAGGCGGCTCAGCGTCAGAAGGAGGCCGAACGCCTGGAGCGAGAGGCCGTCAAGGAGGCCCAGCGTCGCCAGCGCGAGGCGGAGAAGGCCGCCGAGCGCCGTCAGCGGGAGGTCGAGAAGACCATCGGCTCGGTGGGCCGTCAGATCACCCGCGAGATCACACGCTCCATCTTCGGCACCCTCAGGCGCCGCTGAGCCCCTATCGTCAAGTCACATGGGCGCCACCTTGCTCGAGCTGGTTGCAGTTCCTGCCACAGAGCCAACCCGAATCATTCATGCCGACCGCCTGCGACCGAAGTTCTACGACTATCTGAGGTGATGACGTTGTCCTCCACACTGACGCACACTCACGACACAACAGGCCTTGAGACTCTCGATCCAAACAGCACGCCCGCCCGGGACGCCGCGCACTTTCGGGCGATCATTGCCGCGAGTCGACGGGTGCATGACGCCGAGGCCGAGTTGCATGCCGCAGTCGCCCGAGCTCGACAGGCCGGTGACTCCTGGACTGTGATCGGCGCTGCTCTCGGCGTGACCCGGCAGGCTGCGCAGAAGCGATTCGGGCACTCTTCCTGACCGTCACCGAATCATCTTCGGACAGCAGAGTAAGGGGCTGCACCAACCGTCTCGGTTCGTACAGCCCCTCGTGCTGTTCCTGGGCTACCGCGGCGCGGCCGTGAGCGGCGCCGTCGAGCAGCCCGCCCCGCGGTCACTCGGGAACGATGCTCACCAGGTGAATGCCCAGACTTCCGGCAGGTACGTCCAGCCTTCTGCACTATTGCGCTACGGCTCTATACCGCTGACGAGCGGCTTCCCCACTGGTTCCCATCGCCTCACCGAGCTCGCGCCAGGACAGTTGCTGCTTGCGCGCCGCGTGCACTGCTTCAGCAAGCTCACGCTCGGCCGTGTCGCGGCGCCACGCCGCAAGCTTGACGGCCATGATCGGTGGCAGCGGGGCATCCTGATCACCGGGCCTGGGGTCATAGTTCTCGAAGGCGTCGGCGAACTCGTCGGCGCGAGCTGTGATGTCTGCAATAGTGCGTCGAGTCATCGTGATTCACCTCAGATACTTGGACCGAGCTGGGCGCATAGCATGTGCAACAGCAATGACGCCGTGCCGTTCGATGACACCCACCTCAACGAGGATGCCAGTCTTGTCAGCGCCTATGAACATCGTCATCGAATCATCTTGTACGAAGTGCCGAACAGGGAAGCGCAGTGCATGGAGTATGTCCTCATCCGACACACCATGCCGATGTGCGCTGTCGAGGATAAGCGGGTCCCGCTCCACAGCACAAGATTACTTGTTGCTGACTTTCCGGCCAAAGTGTCGTCTCTATGCACTCCTCACCCCTGTCCTCCTCAGGCGCAGAGTAAGGGGCTGTACCAACCGTCTCGGTTGGTGCAGCCCCTCATGTTTGTTCCTGGGCTACCGCGGCGCGGCCGTGAGCGGCACCGTCGGGGAGCCCGCCGCGGTCACTCGGGAACGATGCTCACCAGCTTGGGGGCGCGCACGATCACCTTGCGCACGCCGCGCCCGTCCAGGGTGCGGATGACGCCGGGGGCCTCCAGGGCCAGTTTCTCGAGCTCGGCCTCGGAGATGTCGGGGTCGACTTCGAGGCGGTCGCGGACCTTGCCCTTGACCTGGATGACGCAGGTGACCTTCTCGGCGGCCAGCAGCGCCTCGTCGGTCACGACCGGGAAGTCCTCGTGGGCCAGGGAGTGCTCGTGGCCCAGCCGCTTCCAGATCTCCTCGGCGATGTGCGGGGCCACGGGCGCCGTCATGAGGACGAGGGCCTCGACGGCCTCGCGCGGGACCGCCCCGAGTCCGGTGAGGTGGTTGTTGAGGACGATGAGCTTGGCGATGGCCGTGTTCAGGCGCATCCCCTCGTAGTCCTCGCGCACGCCCACGATCGTCTTGGCCACGAGCCGGCGGGTCTCCTCGTCGGCACTCTCGTCAACCACTGTCAGCTCGCCGGTGGTCTCGTCGATGACGTTGCGCCACAGGCGCTGCAGGAAGCGCTGGCTGCCGGCGACGGCGCGGGTGTCCCACGGGCGGTCGGCATCCAGCGGCCCCATGCTCATCTCGTAGACGCGGAAGGTGTCGGCGCCGTATGCCTCGTACATGTCGTCAGGGGTGACGATGTTCTTCAGGGACTTGCCCATCTTGCCGTACTCGCGGCGCACCGGCTGCCCCTGCCACAGGTAGCTGGTGGAGCCGTCCTCGGCGGTGACCTCCTCGACCTCGTCGGCGGGCACGTACTGGCCGCGGGAGTCGGTATAGGCGTAGGCCTGGACGTAGCCCTGGTTGAAGAGGCGGTGGTAGGGCTCGGAGGAGGAGACGTGGCCCAGGTCGAACAGGACTTTGTGCCAGAAGCGCGCATAGAGCAGGTGCAGGACGGCGTGCTCGACGCCGCCGACGTACAGGTCGGTGCCGCCGGAGGTGTTGCCGGCCTGCGGGCGCGGCCCCATCCAGTAGGCCTCGTTGGCCGGGTCGACGAGCGCCTTGTCATCGGTGGGGTCGATGTAGCGCATCTCGTACCAGCACGAGCCGGCCCACTGCGGCATCGTGTTGGTCTCGCGGTAGTACGTCCGGGGACCATCACCCAGGTCGAGCTCGACCTCGACCCACTCAGTGGCCTTGCCCAGCGGCGGCTCCGGGGAGGAGTCGGCGTCGTCGGGGTCGTAGGAGCGCGGCGAGTAGTCAGTGACCTCGGGCAGCTCGACCGGCAGCATCGACTCGGGCAGGGCGTGGACGCCGCCGTCCTCGTCCCACACGATCGGGAAGGGCTCGCCCCAGTAGCGCTGACGGGAGAAGAGCCAGTCGCGCAGGCGGTAGGTGACCGCGCCGCGGCCGGCGCCCTTGGCCTCCAGCCAGCCGATCATGGTGGCCTTGGCCTCGTCCTTGCCCATGCCGTTGATGTCCAGGTCGCCCTGGGCGGAGTTCACGACGACGCCGTCACCGGTGTAGGCCTGGGAGCTCAGGTCGACGCCGTGGGGGTCGTCGGCCGGGCCGATGGTCTGGATGATGTCGATGTCGTACTTGGTGGCGAAGGCGTAGTCGCGCTCGTCGTGGGCGGGCACCGCCATGATGGCGCCGGTCCCGTAGCCCATGAGGACGTAGTCGGCCACGAAGACCGGCACCTTCGCCCCGTTGACGGGGTTGATGCCGAAGAAGCCGGTGAAGACGCCGGTCTTGACCCGGCCCTCGTCGGTGCGGTCGGTGTCCGACGTCGCCGCGGCCTGGGCGCGGTAGGCGGCCACGGCCTCGGCGGGGGTCGCGTAGCCGCCGGTCCAGGCCTCCTTGGTGCCCTCGGGCCAGGCGGCCGGGACGGTCAGGGCCGCGGCGTCGTCGGCAATCTGGGCCTCGGTGCGCACCGAGCCGGAGGCCTGCAGGCCACCCAGCATGGGGTGCTCGGGGGCCACCACCATGAAGGTGGCGCCGAAGAGGGTGTCGGGGCGGGTGGTGTAGACGCTCAGCGACGCGTCCTGCTGGTCGCCCTGTCCGGCCCCGGGGACGGTGAAGGTCACCTCAGCGCCCTCGGAGCGTCCGATCCAGTTGCGCTGCATGAGCTTGACCTTCTCGGGCCAGTCCACGGTGTCCAGGTCTTCGGCGAGGCGGTCGCCGTAGGCGGTGATGCGCATCATCCACTGGCGCAGGTTGCGCTTGAAGACCGGGTAGTTGCCCCGCTCGGAGCGACCCTCTGAGGTGACCTCCTCGTTGGCCAGCACCGTGCCCAGGCCGGGGCACCAGTTGACAGGGGCGCTGGAGACGTAGGCCAGGCGGAAGGAGTCGATGACCTCGGCCTGCTCGGCGGCACTCAGAGCGTCCCAGTCGCGGCCGTCGGGAACGGGGACCTGGCCGGAGGCGAGCTTGTCGCGCAGCTCGGTCACTGGCCGGGCCGCACCCTTGCCGCGGCCGTCACGGCGCGGGGCCTCTGGGTCGAACCAGGAGTTGAAGACCTGCAGGAAGATCCACTGGGTCCAGCGCACGTAGTCGACGTCAATCGTGGCCAGGGAGCGGCGTGGGTCGTGGGACAGGCCCAGGCGGCGCAGCTGGCGGCGCATGTTGGCGATGTTGGCCTCGGTGGAGATGCGCGGGTGCTGGCCAGTGGTGACGGCGTACTGCTCGGCGGGCAGGCCGAAGGCGTCGTAGCCCATCGTGTACAGGACGTTCCTGCCGGTCATCCGGGTGAAGCGAGCGACGACGTCGGTGGCGATGTAGCCCAGCGGGTGGCCCACGTGCAGTCCCTTGCCGGAGGGGTAGGGGAACATGTCCAGCAGGAAGAACTTCTCCTTGTCCGCCCCGGGGCCGGCCAGAGCGCCGACTGGGTTGTCGGCGTTGAAGGTGCCCTCGGCCTCCCAGCGGTCCTGCCAGGCGGTCTCGATGGAGTCCGCCAGCTCCGCCGTGTAGCGGAAGGGGGTGTCGGACTCGACCGGTGCGGTTCTCTCTGACATCGCGGCAGCGCTCTTTTCCTACTCGTGCTTCCTGGTGCTGGGGCACAGCCTATCGCCCACCAGCAGTGGCGCCCGGCGGCGTCCGCCCCACGGGCGGGCGAGACCGGTCACGTCGGCAGAGCCCAGCGAGGTTCGAGCGGTCTCTGCGAGCCGTCACGCCGGCTCCGAGAGAGAAGGCGCCGGCGATAAAGGCGCCAGATATGCGGCTAATCGTTGCTGTTCCAGTGATTCTGGAGTCTGCTTCAGTGTGCGGGGCACGGGCACCACTTGCTATACTGTACATATGTTCGAAGATGGTGTGCTTCCTCGCGTCCCGGCCGGTGATGCGGTCGGGATGCTGGGTGCGCCTGGCGGGAACGTGGCGCCAGAGCCTGTGACCTGCCCTGAGGACGTGGCGGGCCTGCTGGGATCCTTGGCCGCTGGTGGAGCGCTGGCCGGTGTGGTGGAGGGGCTGCTGGCCCGTCTGCTGGTGACTGCCCAGGACGCCGACGACGAGGGCGCCACCGCTGACGGGGATGCAGTGCCAACCCTCTTCACCAACGAGTCGGGTACTGACGTGGCGCTGGCGGCCGCCTCCGAACAGCTCCGGACGGTGGGCGCGGAGGAGGCCAGCACCTCGGGACTGATCGGTCTGGGGGCCTCGGGTTTGGGGGAGCTGGCCGCGGCCTGCCGCCGCCTGGCGGCCTGGGCCACCTGGGGCGAGGCCCTGGCTGCGGCCTGCCTGACCGGGTGCCCTGAGCTGTCGAGTCACCCGGGCCAGTGGGGCCCGCATGGTGAGGTCTCTCCGGTGGTGGGTTATGAGGAGCGGCGGTTCAATGCCACCTGCCTGCTCTCCACCCGCCTGGGCGTCTCTCGGACTCGGGCCGGTCAGATGGTGGATCACGGCCAGGCCCTCATGAGCATGGGCTTCGCCCCGGTCGAGGCCATGGAACGCTGCGGGGTCCTGGACTCGGCGAAGGCGTCCCTGGTGACCCGCCGTCTGGAAGGCGTACCCACTCTGGTGGCGCTGGCGGTCCAGGACAAGGTTCTACCTCAGGCGCCCAGGCGGAGCGTGTCGCAGGTGGGGAGGGATCTGGATCGGGCCCTGATGGAGATCGACCCTGACGGCCACGCTGAGCGGAGCCAGAACAATACCGAGCGGCGGTGCGTGTCACGCCCCCGGCCTGCGGGAGAGGGCCTTTGCCAAGTCCGGCTTCTGCTGCCGACCATGGACGCCCTGCTGCTGGACGCCACCCTGGACGCGATCGCCGCTTCGGCGCGGGCCTGCGGCGAGAAGCGCACCCTGGGTCAGCTGCGAGCCGATGCCATCACCGCCATGACCCTGTCCACACTGCGCACCAGCCAGCAGGCCGCCTACCACAGGCCCACGCAAGCCCCCACCACCCCCGCAAGCACAAATCACGACAACAGCAGCGGTGGCGGTGGCAGCACCGACAACGACAGCCACGGAGGGTACAGCCTCGGCGGCGGCATCTGCGGCAGCGGCATCGGTGCCAGCGGTGGTGACGGTATCTGCGGTGGTGGTTTGAGTGAGCCGGGTTCAGTGCTCTCGTCCTCGATTCCTCTTGAGTCCCCTTCCCCAGGGCGGCTGCTGCCTAACGGGGTGCCCCTGGAAGGGCTCCTGGGCGCTTTGAGCGGCCTGGTGGGATCGAACAGCCCCTGGTGGACACCCTCAGCCACCGGCCACCTTCCTGTGCCAGCAGGCATCCGCATCAACGTCAACGTCACCGTTCCTCTGAGCAGCCTGACCGACCCAGGTGGCCTGGCCCAGCCAGAGGATGCCGCCGCTCACGACCCTGGCGTTCTCCGCCCCGCCGCCAGCGTTGTAGACAACCGGTTCCAGGACGGCGATCCTGGGGGCTGTGGTCCTGGGGACAGCGAGAGCCCCGACGACCCCCTCTGTCTTGAGCCAGGTGGAGCCGGCCCTGGCGAGAGCCCCACCGCCACGCTCGAGCCTCTCAACAGCGCAGACTCCCCGAGCGGCGGGAGAAGTCTGCCCGGCCATAACGGGAGGAATCTGTCTGAACCCGCCCCGGTTGCTCCCACCGCCCAGCTCGTCTCCCCGTTGTCCTCCACACCAGTCGAGGTCGCTGAGGTGAGGATCGGGGCGCGCAGCACGGCGGTGCCGGCCCTGACTGCCTGGGCCCTGGCCGCCGGCGGGACCTGGAAGCGCCTGATCACCGACCCGGTCAGCGGAGTCGTGATCGACGTGGGCCGCACCCGCTACCGTCCCCCGG
>NZ_KV810996.1:89850-90851 GCF_001812965.1 Actinomyces sp. HMSC075C01 | reverse complement strand
TCGTCCTACGAGCGCGGTGTCACGAACGGCGACTATTTAGACGCACCCCAGGCCGATGACCGCCGCACCCGGCCACGTATACGCAGGCCAGAGCCGTACAGGCCGGAGCACAGCATCCGATGGGTGGCCTAAAAGTCGCCAAACGTGACACCCAGGCCCCACAACCCGCCGCCGAAACTCCGCTCAGCCCGCCCGACACCTGGTACACGCAGTCGTAGGGTAGATGCCGCAGTCGTACCCTTGAGGCTTATTCACAGGACTAGCAGACGCCAGCATCTGCGCAGGCCACAGCACCTTCAGTGGATGCTGTGAAGAAGCCTCCATCACCGCCGTCCTCGGACTCGTGGTCACATACACCCCATGAATAAGCCTCGATATGTCGGAGGTATCTGGCAGCGCGATTCCGGTCTGTGATGGTGAGGCTGCGTTCAATGTAGCGCTCAATAAGCTCGTTCTCATTGAGCGCTGGTTTATCGTAACGTTGACCTGGAGGATTCATCCTCCAATTGTAGGGTGTTGGAGGCTTATTCACAGGGCTAGCCGAAGCCGTCATCTGCGCAGGTCACAGCACTTTTGACGGATGCTGTGAATAAGCCTATTGGTGTGTAAAAACCCCGATTTGGGCGTGCTCTGGTGAGCGAGAGGCCTGGGGGTGTTGTGGTGCCGGTGTGCACCGGTGTACCAGGTGCGAGGGGGCTGTCCCGGTGGGTCGCAGTTGCTCAGGTGCTACCGGAGGAGGGGCGGGTGTACTCAACGTAGGCGGGGCCCTCGTACGGGAGCCCGAAGTGTGTTGTCTCCTCATTTCTGAGACGTTTGAGTGTCATGGCTTCTGAGACGTTCGGTGGCCTCGACGCAGCACTCGCTTCGGCCCGAGTCCCGCCTCGGGGCGGTCTGCTGCACGAGGGTGGGGATCTACTGGCCGGGGGTTGTGCGTACTGTACGAGCCCCCGGCCCCCATGGAGTACATCCGACGCTCGTGCAGTGGCGCCCCACCCTCGCGG
>NZ_KV810996.1:59387-89750 GCF_001812965.1 Actinomyces sp. HMSC075C01 | reverse complement strand
GGGTACGAACCGGCGACCTACCCTACGAACGCGACGCGCTCACCCAAGGGCGAGCCCGGAGGGCAGGCCTGCAGCCGGTCAGGCGTGGTGCATGCCGCACGGTCCCCCGGCAAGCCGCCCAACCGGTGTCTCAGATGTCATGACATCCGAAACTCTCGGAAGCCATGAGACAGCACGGTGCAATGAGACGACGCGTTGATTCAACGTTCGTTTCTGTTCGTTTCTGAGCGAGCGTGGGTAGACTGGGGGCATGAGCATTCTCGTTGCTGGAGGCGCCGGCTACATCGGCGCGCACGTAGTCCGACTTCTCCTCGAGCGCGGGGAGGAGGTCGTCGTCGTCGATGACCTGTCCTACGGGACGCCGGAGCGAGTCAAGGGAGCCTCCCTCGTCGAGCTCGACGTCGCCAGCGGCCAGGCCTCCGAGGCCCTTGCCGAGGTCATGACCTCGCGCGGCGTCACCGCCGTCATCCACTTCGCCGCCCGCAAGCAGGTGGGCGAGTCCGTCGAGCGCCCCGCCTGGTACTACCAGCAGAACATCGGCGGCCTGGCCAACATGCTGCTGGCCATGGAGACGGCTGGTGTTAAGCAGATGATCTTCTCCTCCTCGGCCGCCGTCTACGGCATGCCCCCGGTGGAGGTCGTTCCCGAGGACATCGACTGCCACCCCATCAACCCCTACGGCGAGACCAAGCTCATCGGGGAGTGGATGATGGCCGACGCCGAGAAGGCCTGGGGGCTGCGCTGGGCCGGCCTGCGCTACTTCAACGTCGCCGGTGCCGGCTGGGACGACCTGGGGGACATGGCCACTCTCAACCTCATCCCCATGGTCCTCGACCGCCTCGTCAAGGGCGAGACCCCCAAGATCTTCGGCACCGACTACCCCACCCCCGACGGCACCTGCGTGCGCGACTACATCCACGTCAAGGACCTGGCGGTCGCCCACATCGCCGCCCTGGACTACCTGGCCGGCGGCCAGGAGATGACCGAGCACATCTTCAACGTCGGCACCGGTCAGGGCGCATCGGTGCGCGAGGTCGTCTCCAAGGTCATTGCCTCCACGGGCCTTGACCTGGAGCCCGAGGAGCTCGCCCGGCGCGCCGGCGACCCGCCCCAGCTCATCGGCAACGCCACCCGCATCGGCGAGGTCCTGGGATGGAAGGCCGAGCACGACCTGGACGACATCGTCGCCTCCTCCTACACCTCCTGGCAGGCCGACCCCAACCGGCCCCACTTCAGCTGAGCGGCCCCAGAACCGGAACGGACCCCCGCAGGCGGCGGGCCGGCACCTCGATCATGAGGTGCCGGCCCGCTCGTCGTGCGGTTCCCCCGCGTCAGGACTGGTTGAAGTCGCTCGCCGTCAGCTTCCCGTCGCGCAGCTTGGAGAAGAAGCTCGGTGCGGTCGTATCTTGCAGTAGCACCGCTTCGCCGATGTCGGCCTCCTCAGGGGAGTAGGCGGGGTCCTCAATGGGCGGGGCCCCGGTCAGGCCGCCGTCAGAGGCGGAGCGGAAGGCCAGGACCATCTGGGCGATGCTCATGGTGCCGGCGCTGCGATCCACCGTGAGGGCGTTCGTGCCGGCGTCGACCAGCGCGTCCTGCCGGGAGAAGGACCAGGCCGTGGACGGCGAGGCCGCCTTGGAGACCACCGCGGAGATGATGGCGCGCTGGCGCTGCCCGCGCCCGACGTCGCCGGTCGGGTCCGACTTGCGCATCCGGGAGTAGGCCAGCGCCTTCGTCCCGTCCACCGTCTGACACGTGCCCTGAGAGGTGTCCCAGACCAGGCCCGAGTCCTCGTCGGCGACGTCGTAGTCCAGGCAGACGTTGACCCCGCCGACGGCGTCAACCATCTGGGACACCCCGGTCATGCCGACCTCCACGTAGTGGTCCACGCTCAGTCCGGAGAGCTTCTCCACAGTCTGGACCAGCAGCTTGGGGCCGCCGAAGGAGTAGGCGGCGTTGATCTTGTTCTCCCCGTACTCGGGAATGTCCACGAAGGTGTCGCGCGGCAGAGAGGTCAGGCTCGTCTGCCCGTTCTCCGCCTTGTGCAGCAGCATGACCGAGTCGGCGCGCGCCCCCTCGGTCTCGTCCTGGACGGCGCCCCCGCGCGCGTCCGATCCCACGATGAGCCAGGTCTCGCCCGGCGTGTCCGCCGCCCCGGACAGGGCATCGACGCGGTGGAGCTGGGAGGAGACGTCGTTCCACAGCCAGGCGACCCGCGCTGCGATCAGAGCCAGGGCGACGACGATGACGACGACCGTCCAGCCCGCGATCCGGCGCCACCTCGGGCGGGAGCGCGTTGGCCGCCGCGGCCGCTCGGGTCTGAGCGACGGCCCACCCGCAACAGGCTCCCGTGGGGGCTGCGGGGCCGAGGAACCCACGGGGTAGGTGCCGCGCCGCACGGGCATCGCCTGAGTGCGCTCCGGTTCGGACGCGCCGCTGCCGACGCCGGCATCCGACTCCAAGGGGACCGCACTCGACCCTGCCCGGGCATGGCTTCCCCGCCTAGACGGCTCGGAGGAGCGACGCGGCTGCTGGCCCGCACGCGGGGAGTCGGACTGAGCCGAGGCCGGCTGGTCGCTGTCGTCGCGACCCAGGACCGAGTACCGCTGGGGGCGGCGGGCGGCGGGCGATGACGGGCGGCGCGGGGAGCCGCCGGCAACATCAGTGGGCTGGGCGGCGGCCTCGCCGCCGGACGCCTCCCCGCGCTCGCGGCTGCGCTGGTTGACAGCATCGATGGGGCGCTGCCTGCGTTGAGGCCTGCCTCCGCCGGAGCCGGGGGTGATCGAGGGCGGGAGTGAGTCGTCTGTCGGATTCACACCACTGATTCTGCCTTAGGCGGGGCAGGCAGGGGTGGTCGGCTTCGCGGCGGGTTGCTGCTGGGGGTTACTCGTACTGGGGGCCTGAGTGGTCGGCGCCGGCGTCGGGGTGGCCTGGGAGGGGTCGGAGGCCTCGGCGGACTCGTCAGTGCTCTCCGAGGTGGAGCTGTCCGCGGTGGCGCTCGAGTCCGACGAGGCCGGGGCCGAGGTGTCGGTGGGGACCGGCTTGTCCTCCTCAAGGGCCTTCCAGACCTTCTTGGCGCCCTCGGAGGGGACCACTTGGTTCGGGTTGGCTGCGGGCTCGTTGGGCATGGTGACGAAGTTGATCTTGTCGATGCCCACGCCCTGGATGGAGTAGGCCAGGCCCGACAGGTTGCCGATCTGACCGATGCGCTCAGAAGTGGTGAGGGTCTCCAGGGTGCTGGTCAGGAAGCCGGACTGCGTCAGGAGGCTGGAGGACAGCGCCTTGGAGGCCATCGCCCTCATGAGGTTCTGCTGGCGGGTGATGCGGGAGAGATCCGAGCCGTCACTCACCCCGTGCCGGACACGGGCGTACTGCAGGGCGTTCTCGCCGTCCAGCTTCTGGCAGCCCTCAGCGAGCTTGAAACCGGTGTACTCGGAGTCGTCAATGGCCTCATCGACCTGCACGTGGACGCCGCCGAGGGAGTCGACCACCTTGGACAGACCAGTGAAGTCGACGACGATGAAGTCATCGATACGCACATGCGTCAGCTTCTCCACGGTCTTGAGGGTGCAGGCGGCTCCAGAGGCAACGGCCTTCTTGTCGTCACTGCTGGTGCCGGCCCCGTTGGCGAAGGCGGAGTTGAACGGTGCGTCCTCGCTGGCGTCGGTCTTCCCGCCGTCGAGGGTCGTGCACTCGGGGATGTCGACCAGCGTGTCGCGGGGGATGGACACGGCGTCGACGCGCTTGCGGTCGGCCGAGATGTGCATGACCAGCGCCGTGTCGGAGCGGGCCACGGAGACCTCGTCGTCGCCCTGAGAGCCGTCGACGTTGTTGCTCCCCGCGCGCGAGTCGGTGCCCAGGATCAAGAGGTTGACGGCACGACCCTCGTAGCTGTCCGGCGGCTTGGTGCCGGGCCGGTCCTCCTCAGTCAGAAGGCTGTCGATGTTGAACCAGGCGATCCGCGACTGGATGTTGTGCCACGCGAAGCCCGCGGCGGAGACGACGAAGATCGTCACCGCGAGCAGGCTGAGCCCTACTCGGCGGGCCAGACGGCGTCCGAGTTCCTTGGAGGAGTGTCGCGCATTCGGCTTACTGAACTGAGGCACGGAAGCGATCATAGGGAACGAGCCTGCTAAACCATATGGGCCTCCCAACACCTGTTACATGAGATTTACCCAATGCGGGGTGAAGCCTCTCACACGGGTAACGGGGCTAGGCTCTCTTCGTGACCAGTGTTGCCAAACCCACGCCGACCAGCGCCTCGGCCACTCCCGTCAGTGCTTCGAATCAGGTAGAGGGGCCCTCGGGGGCTCAGGCCCTCGCTCCCGACGAGCAGAGCGTGCGAGTGGTGACGGTCGCCTTCAACCCGGGCGAGGAGCTGGAGCGCTTCCTGACCTCCTTGGCCACAGCGACGGCGCGCAGACTCGTCGTCGTCATCGCCGACAACGGCACCGAGCACGACGTCGTCACTGCCGCCGCTGAGCGCCACGGGGCGCGCGTCGTCGGGGACGGCACCAACCTCGGCTACGGGGCAGGCGCCAACCTCGCGGCCGCGGATCTGGAGGAGGACTGGATCGTGGTGGCCAATCCCGATCTCGTCTGGAAACCGGGGAGCCTGGACGTCCTCATCGATGCGGGCCTGGCCAACCCGGCGGCCGGCTGCCTGGGACCCCTCCTGCTCAACCCCGACGGCACCGTCTACCCCTCCGGGCGCGCCCTGCCCTCCCTGCTCAAGGGCGCCGGGCACGCCGTCCTGGGCAGGATCTGGCCGGCCAACCCCTTCTCGGCCGCCTATCACACCGCCGGACCGGGGGCCTGTGGCGGGACCCGGACGGTGGGATGGCTCTCCGGGGCATGCCTGCTGCTGCCCGCCGCCGCCTGGAGGCGCCTGGAGGGCTTCGACGACGACTACTTCATGTTCTTCGAGGACGTGGACTTAGGGGAGCGGGTCGGGCGGGCCGGCTGGCTCAACGTGCAGGTGCCGGGCTCCGTCGTCGTCCACGAGCAGGGGGCCAGCTGGAAGGCCCGTCCCGAGAAGATGATCCGGGCGCACCACGCCTCCGCCCGGCACTACCTCAGCGGCGTCTACGACGCCCCGTGGCAGGCGCCGGTGCGCTGGCTGCTGACCGGCGGACTGCGCCTGCGTGAGGAGCTCGAGGTCCGCGCCTCCCGGCCCTGAGGGGAAAGCCCAGTGCACTCCGGGCGCCCAGTCCTCAGTCGTCAGCCTCAGTGCTGAGCCGTGCGGCAGCGGGGGGCTCGGGGGCGTCGTCCAGGGCGATGCGCCGAGCCAGGTGAGTGATCTGCCGCTCTCTGGCGCTGTTGCGTCGGAAGGAGGAGAGGATCTGCGCCAGGAAGGCGATGACCAGGGCGTACAGCAGGAAGTCGGTGCCTCGCCCGACTCCCATCCGGTGCGCGATCGAGCTCATCACCCAGGGGAAGGTGATGTTGAAGACGGCGAAGGCCACGAAGGCCAGGGTGACCAGCCTGCGGGCGGCCATGTGGCGGGCCCCGCCGGGGGTGCGCAGCATCATCCAGCCGACGGCGATCACGGCCAGGATCAGGGCGGCCTGGATGTAGAGGTGGTGGTTCGTGATCGGAGTGGCCTGGGCGGCGAACTGATGAATCATGGGCTGTGCCTTCCGTGCCGGGCTCAGGAGAAGAGCAGGTCGACCAGGATGTTGACCGAGTTCCACAGGGACTGACCCTTGGAGCGGGAGTAGTCGGTGTAGACGATGTGCACCGGGAACTCGCGCCAGGGCATGCCGGTGGCGCCGATCTTGCGAATGATCTCGCTGGCGTGCGCCATCCGGTTCTGCCTGAGGTCGAGCTGCGCCAGGACGTCGCGGCGGATCACCCGCAGGCCGTTGTGGGCGTCGGTCAGGCGCATGCCGGAGGTGTGCGAGCTGACGGCCGCCGCCGTGCGCAGGACGAGCCGCTTGAGCCAGCCCACCGGGGACGGGCCCTCGAGGAAGCGTGAGCCCAGGACGACGGCGAGATCCTCATCGCGCGCCGCGGCGACCATGGCGGCGGCGTCGGCGGGGGAGTGCTGGCCGTCGGCGTCGAAGGTGACGACGTAGTCGGCATTCGTCTTCTCCAGGACGTAGGAGAAGCCCGTCTGCAGCGCTGCTCCCTGGCCGAGGTTGATCGGGTGGCGCACGACGACGGCCCCCGTGGCGGCGGCCTCCCGGGCCGAGGCGTCCTTGGAGCCGTCGTCGACGACAACGACGTAGGGGAAGATGGTGCGAGCCTGGGAGATGACCTCGCGCACGACGGTCGCCTCGTTGTACAGGGGAATGACGAGCCAGGTGTCGGTGACCGGGGGCACCGGGGTGGGCTCCCCGGTCTGCGTTGCGGTGGAGGTAGTCACCACCGCATTCTTGCACGCGACGATGGGGCGCCAGTCCTCTTGCGAGAGGCGGGAGCGGTCGGCGTTGGCGGGGTAGGTCTCCTTCGGGGCGTGCCCAGGCGTCGTCTCATGAGGATCAGTCCCCTAGGATGGGGCCGGTCGTGCAGCGCCGCCGCCTCCGGCGACCGGAGCGGCACGGCTTCCGGCAGCCACTCGGCTGCCCGGACTCATTCGATTGTCAGGGCGGTGCGAGCCGCCCGCACAGGAGTCGCCGTGGCCACCCGCATCGCCCCGTCCGCCGATGTCTCCGAGGAAGCCGTGCTCGGAGAGGGCACCAGCATCTGGCACCTCGCACAGGTCCGTGAGCACGCCGTCCTCGGACGGGACTGCATCGTGGGGCGCGGCGCCTACATCGGCGAGGGCGTTGTCATGGGGGACAGCTGCAAGGTGCAGAACTACGCCCTCGTCTACGAGCCGGCCCGCCTGGCCGACGGGGTCTTCATCGGCCCGGCGGTCACGCTGACCAACGACCACTTCCCCCGGGCCGTCAACCCCGACGGCTCGCTCAAGTCCGCCGCCGACTGGGAGCCCGTGGGAGTCACCATCGAGGAAGGCGCGTCGATCGGCGCCCGCGCCGTGTGCGTCGCTCCGGTGCGTATCGGGGCCTGGGCCACGGTGGCCGCCGGCGCCGTGGTCACCAAGGACGTCCCCGCCCACGCCCTGGTCGCCGGGGTCCCCGCCCGCCGCATCGGCTGGGTCGGGCGCGCCGGCGAGCCCCTCACCCCGGCCGATCCCGGCCCCGACGGCGCCCCGCGCTGGCGCTGCCCCGTCACCGGGACCCTGTACGAGCAGTTCGACGCCGAGCCCGCTGGCGGGCCCGGCACGCAGTCCAGCTCCGAATCCACCACCATCCGAGAGGTCACCCACTGATGTCACGCGAGTTCATCCCAGCAGCCAAGCCGATCATCGGGCAGGAGGAGCGCGACGCCGTCGACGCCGTCCTCGCCTCGGGCATGGTCGTCCAGGGGCCCCAGGTCAAGGCCTTCGAGGAGGAGTTCTCCGCCCAGGTCGTCAACGGCGTCCACTGCGTGGCCGTCAACTCCGGCACCTCGGCTCAGCACGTGGCCACCCTGGCCACTGAGCTCCAGGAGCGCGCCGGAGGGGCCCCGGAGGTCATCGTCCCCTCCTTCACCTTCGCCGCCACCGGAAACTCGGTGGCCATCAGCGGCGCCGTGCCGGTCTTCGCCGACATCGACCCGGTGACCTTCACCCTCGACCCCGCCAGCGTCGAGGCCTCCATCACTGAGCGCACGGCAGCCATCGAGGTGGTCCACCTCTACGGCCTGCCCGCCAACATGCCCGAGATCCTCGCCATCGCCGAGCGCCACGGCCTGGCCGTCTTCGAGGACTGCGCCCAGGCTCACGGCGCAGCCATCGACGGCAAGCCCGTGGGCACCTTCGGGGCCTGGGGCTCCTTCTCCTTCTACCCCACCAAGAACATGACCAGCCTCGAGGGCGGCATGATCACCACGGCCGACGCCGAGCTGGCCCGCCGCTGCCGCCTCATCCGCAACCAGGGCATGGAGAAGCAGTACGCCAACGAGCTGGTGGGCCTCAACAACCGCATGACGGACGTGGCCGCCGCCGTCGGCCGCGTCCAGCTGACCAAGCTGGCCGGCTGGACCGCTACCCGCCAGGCCAACGCCGCGCGCCTCAACGAGCTGCTGGCGGGCGTCGACGGCGTCGTCACCCCCTTCGTCCCCGAGGGCTACACGCACGTCTACCACCAGTACACGATCCGTCTCGAGGGGGCCACGGGCACCGAGCGCGACGCCGTCCAGGCCGCCCTGCGCGAGGAGTGGCAGGTCGGCAGCGGTGTCTACTACCCGATCCCCAACCACCGCCTGGCCTCCCTGGCCCACTATGCCGAGGGCCTTGAGCTGCCCGGCACCGAGAAGGCCGCCCACGAGTGCCTCTCCCTGCCGGTCCACCCCTCCCTGAGCGAGGCGGACCTGGAGCGCATCGGCCAGGCCGTGGCCGCCACCGTCAAGGCAGGTGCCTGAGATGAGCGAGAACGTCGCCTTCGACGGTCAGGCCACCACCGGGCTGCCCGAGGTCCACTACCTGACCGGCAAGGGCACGGCGGACAACCCGCTGCGCGTGGGCCTCATCGGCCTGGGCTCCATGGGGCGCCACCACGCCCGGGTCATCCGCGCCACCGAGGGCATGGAGCTCGTGGCCGTGGCCGATCCCGGCGGCGACCGCTTCGGCGTGGCCGGCGAGCTGGCGGTCCTGCCTGATGTTCACGCCCTCATCGACGCCGGACTGGACGCCGCCATGGTGGCCGTCCCCACCGTCTACCACGAGGACGTCGCCCTGGCCCTGGCTGAGGCGGGCGTGCACACCATGGTGGAGAAGCCCATCGCCCACGACTCCGCCGCGGGCCGCCGCGTGGCCGCCGCCTTCGCCGAGCGGGGCCTGGTGGGCGCCGTCGGCTACGTGGAGCGCTGCAACCCCGCCCTGCGGGCCCTGCGCGAGCGCCTCGACGCCGGCGAGCTCGGTGCGGTCTACCAGGTCCTCACCCGTCGCCAGGGCCCCTTCCCGGCCCGCATCAGCGACGTCGGGGTCGTCAAGGACCTGGCCACCCACGACATCGACCTGACCGCCTGGGTCGCCGGCGCCCGCTACACCTCCGTGGCCGCGCAGGTCACGCACCGCTCCGGCCGCCAGACTGAGGACATGATGGTGGCCATCGGCCTGCTGGAGGGCGGCATCATCGTCAGCCACCAGGTCAACTGGCTCACGCCCTTCAAGGAGCGCGTCACGATCGTCACCGGGGAGAAGGGAACCTTCGTGGCGGACACTCTCACTGGGGACCTCACCTTCCACGCCAACGGCACCGTGGCCTCCACCTGGGACCAGGTCGCCGCCTTCCGGGGGGTCAGCGAGGGCGACGTCATCCGCTACGCGATCCCCAAGCGTGAGCCGCTGGCCCTGGAGCAGGAGAACTTCCGCGACGCCGTGCGCGGCGTGGCCCAGCGCCACGTCACCATGGCCGAGGGCGTGGCCACGCTCGGCGTCGTCGAGGCGGTGCTGACCTCGGCGAGCGAGAACCGGACGGTCACTTTGTGAGTGGCTCCGCCAAGGACTCCGCGGGTGATCCTGCGGCGCCCACCTCAGGCGGTTTGATCGGGCGGGTGCGGCAGCGCGTATCGGCGCTTCTGGAGTCCTCGCCGTTGCTGGGACACGTGCTGACCCTCATCACCGGGACGGCTGTGGCCCAGGTGGTCAGTTTCGGCATGTCGATCGTGCTGGCGCGCATCTACACGCCTCGCGACATGGGATTGATGGCGATCTACACCTCTGTCGCGGGAATCCTCGTCGCGGTGGCGGCACTGCGCTACGACATGACGATCATGCTCCCCAGGAAGGAGCCCGAGGCCCTGAGCGTGGCCCGCTTGGGAATGGTGTGCATCACCGTCGTCTCGCTGCTGGCGACGGTGGCGGCCTTCCCCCTGCACGGCCTGGTCACACGGTGGTGGGGGCATGAGGTGGCCTTGTGGATGCCCCTGGTGGGCCTGACCACCTTCCTCATGTCGGGGGTGGAACTGTTCAAGTTCTGGTTCAACCGCTCCAGCAACTACCGCGCCATCGCCATCAACCAGGCCGAGCAGCAGATCGGCGTCAACGTCGGCCAGCTCGGCCTCGGCCTGGTGGGATTGGGGGGGATGGCCGGGCTGATGCTGGGCTTCACCGCCGGCCAGGTCTTCGCCTTCGGAAATCTGGGGCGTCAGGCCAAGGAGCTATGGCGCCCGCTGCCCAAGGAGGCGCCGTCCCTGAGGTGGGTGGCCCGCCGCTACCGGCGCATGCCGCTGCTCAATGGCCCCAACGCCCTGGCGGACGCCCTGCGCCTCAACGGCATCCAGCTGCTCATCGCGAGCTACTCGGCCTCCGCGCTGGGGCAGTTCCAGATGGCCTGGCGCTACCTGGACGCACCGCTCATCCTCATCAACGGCGCGGTGGCCAAGGTCTTCTTCCAGAAGCTCTCCACGATCGAGCCCGGTCAGATGAGGCCGCTGGTGCGGGTCACCATCAAGCGGGCGGTCCTGATCGGCATCATTCCCTTCGCGCTCATCTACGTGCTCTCGCCGTGGCTCTTCCCTCTGCTTCTCGGAGCCAAGTGGACCGACTCCGGGAGCTTCGCGAGGGCACTGACCCCGTGGCTGTTCATGCTGCTCATCACCTCGCCGATCTCCAACCTGTTCATCGTCACCGAGCACCAGGACTGGATGCTGGGCTTCGCCCTGCTCTACACCGCTGCGCCCCTGGCCTGGCTGCACTGGTCCCCGCTGGAGGTCATGCCCACCTGCTACGTGCTGGGTGTCATGATGGCGGGGCTGCTGGTGCTCAACACGCTGCTGGCCGACCATGCGGCCAAGCAGTTCGACGCTCACGGGTCCGCCCGGACCGGAAGGAGACACGGAGATGACTCCCACGAAGCCGACGTCTCAGATGCCTGAGGCGAGGACGTCCACCGCCCCGTCCGGGAGGCAGGGACGGCGCAGCCTGCTCCTGCTCACTGACGCCTTCCCCTACGAGGTGGGGGAGGAGTTCCTCGAGCAGGAGATCGAGACCCTGTGCGCTGCCTACGACGAGGTCGTCATCGTCCCGGTGCGCCTGAGTGAGGGGGCCCGTCAGACCCGCACGCTGCCTGACAACGCCCGTTGCGCCCTGCTGCCCGCCTCACGCCTGCCCGACTGGCGCCTCCACGCGATCCTGCGCGCCCCGCAGATCCTGCTGGGTCGGGAGCAGATGGTCGAGACGCCGCCGTGGAAGAGCTTCGGCCGCTTCGGCATGGACGTGCGTTTCGCGGCGATCGCCCTGAGCGCCTATAGCCGGATGCGCCGGCTCCTGCCAAGTCTCGGGCTGGATCAGGGCGGGCACCTGACCATCTACTCCTACTGGTTCTTCACTGGGGCGGCGCTGGGCGGCATGCTGCGGCGTCGCGAGCTGAGGGGACGTCCGGTGAAGGTCGTCTCCCGGGCCCACGCCTACGACGTCGACGAGGCCGACGCACCGCGCGGTTATGTCCCTTCGCGTCGCTTCGTCATGCAGGCCGTGGACCGTGTCTACCCGATCTCCCACTACGCCGCCGGCTTCCTGCACCGGCGTTTTCCCGAGGCCCGCAATATCGAGGTGCGTCGCCTGGGCGTCCCGGCCGCTCCCCGCCACCAACGTCACAGGACTGATCCCTTCCAGCTGGTCTCCTGCTCGCACATGGCCCCCTACAAGCGGGTCCACCTCATCGTGGAGGCCGTCGCCGAGCTGGAACGACGCGGCCGGAGAGTCTCCTGGACCCACATCGGCGAGTACAACACCGACCGTCTGGAGGCCATGCGCGCTCGGGCCGAGGAACAGATCGACTCGACCCCGGTGACCTTCACCGGGCACCTCACCAACCAAGAGGTCCGCGAGCTCTAC
The DNA here is from genome assembly GCF_001812965.1 of Actinomyces sp. HMSC075C01. Classification (NCBI taxonomy): domain Bacteria; kingdom Bacillati; phylum Actinomycetota; class Actinomycetes; order Actinomycetales; family Actinomycetaceae; genus Actinomyces; species Actinomyces sp. HMSC075C01. Next base: position 77,926 of record NZ_KV810996.1, on the reverse strand, counting down.
GCCACGACCGACTTCGCCTGTTTCCTCAACTGCTCCGACGGCGAGGGCGTCCCGGTGGCCGTCATGGAGGCCCAGGCGGCGGGAATGCCGGTCGTGGCCACCGCCGCAGGGGGCACCGGCGAGATCGTGCACGATCGCGAGAACGGCCGGCTCATCCCGGTGGATGTCACGGCCGAGCAGGTTGCCGACGCCATCGAGTCGGTCATGGACCTGAGCGATGCCGACTACGCCGCCATGAGCGCAGACGCGCACGCCACCTGGGCGAGGATGTCGGACGCCCAGCGCCAGTACCGCGAGTTCGTTGACGGGCTGGTTGCCCTGGAGAACTGAGTCCTCAGGGGGTGGTGTCGGTGCTGAACAGCACCGGGCGGTGTTGGTTAGCCGGTCAGTGCCGTCAGTGCCGGGCGGAGTGCACGGCGATGGTGGCCTCATAGGCGCGTCCGTAGGCGCCCGCCACCTCCTCGGGGGAGAAGGCCCGTGGCAGCGTGTCCTGGATGTCCTGGGCCGTCAGCCCCTCGCAACGGCGCATGACCTCGATGACGGCCCTGGCCCACGTCAGAGGGTCATCCTGGCTGACGATCTCGGCGACGGAGGGGTCCAGGAAGCTCGTATGCGCGCCGCGGTCACTGGTGACCACCGGCCGACCCGCCGCGAGCGCCTCGGCGGCCCCAAGGAAGAAGGTCTCTGCCAGCGTCGGCACGAGGAAGAGGTCGCTGGCGGACAGAACCTCCCCGACGACGTCGTCAGGCAGCTGACCGGTCAGCTCCAGATCGACGTTCAGGCTCTGGGCGAGAGCGGTGCAGTGCTCGGCCAGCGGGCCGTCGCCCACCCAGGTCAGCCGGGCCGGGACGCCCAGCTCCGCCAGCGCCGCGACCGCTGCGACCGCCAGGTCCGGACGCTTTCGTTCAATCAGCCCCCCGACTCCCACGATCTGCAGGACGTCCCGCCCCAGCTGGACGTCCCGGCGCGGGGCCGGCTCACTGGGTCGAGTCACTTCGTTGGGAACGGTCAGGATCTCGCCGTGAGGGCGGTAGGCCCTCAGGTCGGCGGCGAGCTGGTCGGAGACGGTGGTGACGACGTCGGGCCTGCGCTCCAGGCGCAGCACCACCTGGGCTCCTGCGCGCGCGATCGTGCCGAGAGCGGCCCCGCCATTGGCCAGTCCCGACCAGTGCTCGGTGTGGAGCCACGGCTCGCGCGGCCGGCTCAGAGCGTAGGGCATGAGTGTGGAGATGGCGTGGGTGTGGACGATGTCGCTGCCCGCAGTCAGCGTTCCCAGCGCCCGTCTGGCCGCCAGCACCTCATGAGGGCGCGAGGGCGTCATGGGCAGCCGGATGACCGGCACGCCCATGACGCGGGTACGTCTCGTGCCGTCATCGACGTGAGCGGCAACGAGGTGGACGACCCGGATGTCGTGCCCGGCGGCAGCCATCGAGGCGGCGTGCCGGGCAACGAAGATGCCCAGCCCCGCGGAGACCTCCGTGGGGAACCAGGTGCTGACAATCGTGACATGCATGCGCCCGCTCCTTACGCCTTCAGCTCTGAGGAGTCCGCGACCGTCGGCGGGACGTCGACCACGGGCAGATCGGTGAACAGACGGCACCTGCGGCACCAGGTGTCGGTGATGAATGCCCGGGCCCAGAACCCCAGCAGGGTGCGCCCCATCATGAGCTGGACCGCAGCCGCCGGCCGGGAGGCGTCGGTAATGAAGGCGTCGAAGCTCATCGGCGAGTGCAGAGTGGCCCACGATGAGGCCGTGCGTTCGGCCAGGTGCAGCAGGTGCAGGCGGGAGAGCACCGCTTTGAGGCGGGAGCGGGTTGTCTCGTTGACCTTCGTCGGGGTGAAGTAGGCCAGGTCGGCCTGTGCGGTCTGCTCCTGGCCGGATGCCCGGGCGGTCGCCTGAGCCCACAGACGCCCGATGAAGACGGCGTAGAAGTCGCGTGTGGCTGTCAGCTCGACGGCGCCGCGGTGCCAGGCGTTCCAGAACTCCACGTCCAGCATGGGCAGGGCCCACTCCAGGCCCAGGTGCTCGTAGGCGCGTACCGAGTTGTTGATGTACTTGGTCTGTCGCTCGCGGACGTTGTAGGACTCCAGGATGCTCTGCACGTCGCGGGGGCTGCCGGTGAACGGCCGCAGCGCCAGGAAGCTCTTGACCTTCCCTGCCCGGTAGGGGTCTGCCCAGGCCTGGTTCTGCTCGCCCTGGAGCTCCTGGTGGTGGGTGATGATCGCCTTGGCCACCTGGCCGCGAGTGGCGGGGGGCCCGTCGAGCAACTGCTCGTCGTGCATGTTGCCCACGATCGTGTGCCCCGGCAGCACGATGTCACCGGGACGTACCGTCCCACGTGCCAGGAGGGTGCGCAGGGCCCACCAGTCCTGGATGTGCGGCAGGGCCCCCAGGGTGTAGCCGTCCTTGAGGAAGTCGGCGGCCTCCTGGGTCTGCCAGGCCTCGCGCAGGGCGGCCGGATCGTAGTCCACGGCGTGCCACTCCAGGCCCACGGCCTGGGCCACCTTCCGTGAGATCTCGACCTCCCGGGCGCCGGGCCGCCCATAGGTGAAGGCCACTGTCCGGTCCAGCGCGTCGTGGAGGGTCAGCCAGGCGACCAGCAGGCGCGAGTCCAGCCCGCCCGACAGCGGAACAACGAGCCTGGGGGAGCCCGCTCGCCGGTCCATCTCCGCCAGGACCCGTCCGAGGACGACGTCGAGTGCCTCGCAGAGCAGGCCGGAGAAGTCCTCGGGGTCGACGACTGTGTCCGTCCCCTCGCAGAACCTCGCCACGGAGTGGTTGATCGTGCGCGCTCGACCCGTAGCACGGTCAATGCGCACGACGGTGCCCTGCTCGGTCTGGTGGATGCCGGCCAGCAGTGTGTCGCTGCCGGTGACGAACCCGGCGTCGAGGAACTCCTGGCGGGCCCGGGCGTCAAGTCGTGGAGCGGATACGGCCTCACGCATGAGGGTCGCGTCGTCGCTGACGACCAGTCGCTGTGCGCCGCTCAGCCCGTCCTCAAGGGACCAGAACAGGGGCCATGAGCGCAGACGGTCCTGGGCCAGGACGACCTCGTCGCCGTCGATCCGGATGGCGGCCAGACGGCCCGGGTGGGAGGTGAGGACCTCGGGGTCGGTCGGGTCCGAGCAGTCGTGGTCGGCTCGCACCCACAGGCCGTTGCCGTCGGTCACGGTGTCAGCGGATGTCGTCACCCGGGACCAGTGCGGGCTCCTGAGCCGGAGATCAACCTCGATAGCGCTCACCGTATCCTGCCTTCTCAAACCTGCTGACCAAGGGCGGTTGGTGCGTCCGACCCGTCTGACGGCGCCCAGTGTGTCACAGTTATGACACGTGACGCGGTTGACGCCCGGCGGGCACCGGCGACATGCTGTGGTGGCTGGTAACAGACATGTGTCTCGTCGGTTCGGTCAGGTGTGAGATGCTTTCTGAGCATCCCACGGGGCGGATTGTCCGCCTACGGGGCCAAGGCACAGGACAAGAGGTGACCTCGTGAGCGCAAGCAGCATGGATGGTGGAGGCGGGGCTGTGGCCGGTGCCGGGGCTGGCAGGCTCATGGTCTTCCATACTCCCTTCCCCCTCCAGTCGGGCCGCCTCGCGGCCTCCATCCTGCGGCCCCTTGCGATGCGTCAGGCCTTCACCGACATCGGCTACCGGGTCATGGAGGTCAGCGGATACGCCGCTGAGCGGCGTCAGGCCATGCGACGGGTGCGGGCGGCGATCGCTGCCGGTGACGTGCCGGCCTTCGTCTACGGGGAGAACGCCACCATCCCCAACGCCCTGACCGAGCCCCGTCATCTGCCGCCGCACCCGCTGCTGGACCTGTCGTTCTTCCGCGACTGCCAGCGTGCCGGGGCGCCGGTGGGCATCTTCTACAGGGACATCTACTGGCGTTTCCGCCAGTTCCGGCAAGGGATCAACCCGATCCTGGAGGCCGGTCTCCAAGCGACCTACCGCGGCGAGCTCCTGGCCTACCGACGCTTGGGCATCCACCTCTTCCTGCCCAGTCGGGCCATGGGCCGCCATATTCCCTTCCTCACTCCGGAACGGGCGAGTGCCCTGCCCCCCGGCGCCCCGGCCGTCGAGACCGGGGGCGAGGGCCGCACGGTCGTCGAGTCCCGGGACGCAGCGGAGCTGGACCTCCTGTTCGTCGGCGTCCTGCAGGACAACTACCGACTTGACGCCTGTCTCCAAGCCGTGAGCCAGACCCCTGGAACGCGTGTGACACTGTGCGTGCGCCAGGAGACCTGGGAGGAGACCCGCGAGCACTACGCCCCGCTGCTGCCCGCCGGGCGGGCCGACGTCGTCCACCGCTCCGGTAGCGAGCTCCTTCCGCTCTACGAGCGCGCCGACCTCGGGGTGCTGTTCACCGAACCGAACCCGTACTGGGACTTCGCCGTCCCCTACAAGCTCTACGAGTATCTGGCCCACGAGCTGCCTGTCGTCGCCGTGCGCGGAACCCAGACCGGGCGTCTCGTCCAGGAGATGGGAATCGGGTGGGTCCTCGAGTACGACGCCGAAGCCCTCAGCGCACTGCTGCGTCACCTGCGTGAGGCGCCTGAGGAGATCGAGGCGGTGCGCCGGCGTATGCGCGAGGTCGTACCGAGTCAGACCTGGCAGGCCAGGGCCCGCCAGGTAGCTGAGGAGCTCGCCGGATCTCCTGGAGGACCGGCGAGGCACCACCCCGTGAAGGAGCGCGACCATGGCTGACAACACCGGGAAGCCCGCCCGCAGGCCCCGTGCCGTGATGGTCAGTCGGCTGTTCAGGCCCGAGCCCGCCGCCGCCTCCCTCGCCCTGGGGGCCATCGCCGACGGCCTGGTGCGTGAGGGCTTCGAGGTCACTGTGCTCACCAGCCGGCCCCCCCAGGAGTTCGAGGTCCGCGACGATCCAGGACTGACTGTGCGACGCGCCCCCGTCCTGCGCGACAAGGCCGGCTACGTCCGCGGCTACGTGCAGTACATGTCCTTCGACGTCCCGCTGTTCTTCCGACTGCTCCTGGAACGTAGGCCGGATGTGGTGATCTGTGAGCCTCCTCCGACGACAGGTGCTGTGGTGCGCGTCGTGTGCGCCCTGCGTCGAGTGCCCTACGCCTACCGGGCGGCCGACCTGTGGTCGGACGCGGTCAAGGAGACCACCGCTCCGCCGGTGGTCAGCGCCGTCCTCACTCGCTTGGAGAACTGGGTGCTCAACGGCGCCTCCACCCTCATGACCGTGCACGAAGGAATGGAGGAACGGCTGGCGGGGCGGGGGATCTCGGCCCGTACCCGTCGGCTGGGCTTCGGCATCGACACCGACGTGTTCACTCCCGAGGGCCGGCGGGTCGATACCACCGGACCGCTGTTCGTGTACGCGGGAACCGCCTCCGAAGTGCACGGGGCGGAGATCTTCGTCGAGGCCTTCAGGGCGCTGCTGCAGCGCGATCCCACGGCCCGGCTGGTCTTCATCGGTCAGGGGGAGTCCTTCGCCGAGATCAGGAGGCAGGCCGCGTCCCTACCTGAGGGTGCCGTCCAGGTCCTCGGGCGCATGTCACCGGAGCAGACCGCGGAGTGGATCCGCTCGTCGGTCGCAACCTTGGCGAGTGTCAAGCCGGGGCCCTACGGCTTTGCCTTTCCGACCAAGGCATTCGCCTCCGCCGCCTGCGGGACCCCGGTTATCTATGCGGGGGCCGAGGACGCGGGCCGCCAGGTGGTCCAGGAGGGTCTCGGTGTCGCAGTGCCCTACGACGCCGACGCGGTGGCCCGGGCCATGGCCGATCTCGCCCTGGATGAGAGGTCTGCTGGTGCCCTCGCAGCCTCTGCAGCCTCCAAGGCCCGTTCGGCTCCGGTCACCTCGGCTGTCCGGTCCTCGGCGCAGCTGCGGGCCTGGGCCCTGGAGCACGTGTCCGCCCGCCGCCTGGGACAGGTAGCGGCTGCCATCATCAACGAGATCGTGGCAGAAGGCAGGGCTCGCCGTCGATGACCGCACTTCTTGAATGGGCGCAGTTCCTTCCACTGGTGCTTTCACTGGTGGCGCTGTTCTACGGACCCGGCTACTTCCTGGCGACGATCTTCAACGCCGGTCCGTTCGTGGTCAGGGTCGTGGCCGCACCGGCGTGGACCTTCGCCTTCGTGGGGCTCACCAGCGTGCTCATGCACCATTTCGGTGTTGTCTGGAGCAGGTACAGCTATGCCACCGTGCTCCTGCTCCTGGCGGGTGTCGCGGCACTGTGCCGGGCGATCACGTGGCGCTCGCGTCCTGGTGGGATGGAGAGGGTCTGGCGGCGGACCAAGGAGGTGCTGCCCAAGTTTCTGGGCGTGCTGGCGGCGTGGTTGGTGACGATCCTGCCGATTATCAGCGCCATGGGACCGCGTCTCATCATGCAGGGCGGGGACGCCCCCTATCACTACAACCAGATCTGGTTGATGGCGCGCACCGGAAACGCCGACCCGATGTCGGCCAACCAGGGGCTGCTCGGCCTCAGCGACGGACGCTCCTACTACCCCAATGTCTGGCACTCGCTGGGCGCGCTGATCGACTTCCGCTCCCAGTACGCCCTGGTAGCCGGCAACACCTTGCTTCTCATGGCTCCTCTGGTGTGGGTCGCCGGTATCGCGGTCCTGTGCCAGCGCCTGTTCCTCGATAACCCCCGCTCCTGGCTCTGGGCGATCGCGGCGACGTTCCTGCTGCCGGCCTTCCCCCTGCGGCTTGAGCTGGCGGCCGGCATGTGGCCCTACGTCATGGCACTGGCAACCGTTCCGGGCTTTCTGGCCTGGCTCCTGGAGGTGGGCCGCGACTGGCGTGTCCCATGGAAGAGATGGCTGGGACGGGTCGTCACCGGAGCCATTCCTCTGGCTGGTCTGGCGATGGCGCACCCGGCCGCCGTCGGCGTCGTCTTCTGGATCGTCGCGGCGCTCGCGGTCTGGCTGCCCGCGCAGGCGGCAGTCTCGGCGCACGCACAAGGAGACCGGAGAAGAACCTGGCTGCTCGCCGCAGCCAGTGCGGCGATCTGCCTGATCATCATCGCCTTCATCGTCTCACCGGGGCCACAGCAGTCGCAGTTCGGCCGCTACCCCGAGCGCGGTTGGGAGAACCTGGGCCCCAAGCTCCTGGTCATGGCGACTCTGCGCCTCAAGGGCACCGACCTCCATCACTCCTCGAACGTCATCTACCTGGCGGTCGCGGTCCTGACCGCCATCGGTCTGGCAGTCGCCTGGAAGAGCCGCCAGACCCGGTGGCTGTGTGCGCTGTGGCTGGCATTCATGGGTGTACTGCTGGGAAGCCTGGTCTCCATCCCCGTGCTCACCCACGTGGCCAGTCTTCACTACGTGAACTCTTATCGAGTCGTGGGCACCTGCACGCTCACGACTGCCCCCTTGCTGGCGCTGGCGATGTCCCACCTGGTCGAGAGGGCAGCGGCGCATCTGAGACTCCCCCTGGGCTGGAGCGCCGTCACCGTCGTCGCCCTGATCGTCTCACTGACGACCATGATGCTGTGGCCGATCATGCGCAGCGACCTCCACGACGCCGTGTGGCCGGCCAGGCTCAAGGAGCCGCGTTACAGTTTTGATGCCGACGAGCTGGCGTTGATGACGCGCCTGCGGGTGGAGATCCCACCCGAGCAGCTGGTCACGGGCGACCCCGCCTCGGGAATGGCCTTCCTGCCCGCGGTGTCCGACATCAAGGTGACCTCCTACTACATGGGGCGGTCCTTCTCCGACCCCGACGGCGAGTACCTCGCCCAGCACTTCTCGGATATTCGTACCGATCCCAAGGTGTGCGACATTGTGCGCAAGCACCGCATCCACTACTTCTACGCGGACCGGGACACCAGGTTCAACGGCGTCCCCAACTCCAGGTTGCGTCCTGGCTTCTACAACGTCGACCTCTCCGAGGGCTTCACCCTCATCGATCATGGCGGCTCCGCAGCTGTCTACCGGATCGACCTGTGCTGGACACCCGACAAGAGACCGTGAGGCACGTGAGACGCGACGCCCGGTCACCGCACCGCGCTCCCCACACCGCCCCCTACTGACGTGATCTCTCACGACGACGAACGAGTATGGTTGACTAGCCACTCTCGAAGCCACGGAAGGACCAACCCGCATGCGCATCGCCGTCGTCGCCCTGGGCAAGATCGGACTGCCCCTGGCCGTCCAGTACGCAGACAAAGGCCACGAGGTCATCGGGGTTGACGTCAACCCCGCCGTCGTCGAGGCCGTCAACGCCGGGACCGAGCCCTTCCCCGGCGAGGCCCACCTGGCCGAGAAGCTCGCCGCCCTGAGCCCCGCCACCGGCAACGGTGCCCTGCGCGCCACCACCGACTACGCCGAGGCCATCCCCGAGGCTGACGCGATCGTGCTGGTCGTGCCGTTGTTCGTCAACGACGCCACCTGGGAGCCGGACTTCGCCTGGATGGACGACGCCACCCGCTCCCTGGCCGCCCACCTGACCCCCGACACCCTCATCTCCTACGAGACCACCCTGCCCGTGGGCACGCTGCGGGGCCGCTTCAAGCCCATGATCGAGGAGATCAGCGGTCTGAAGGAGGGCGTCGACTTCCACCTCGTCTTCAGCCCCGAGCGGGTTCTCACCGGCCGCGTCTTCGCTGACCTGCGCCGCTACCCCAAGCTTGTGGGCGGTCTGGACGAGGCCGGCACCCAGGCCGGCATCGCCTTCTACGAGTCCGTCCTCGACTTCGACGAGCGCGACGACCTGCCCCGCCCCAACGGCGTGTGGGACATGGGCACCGCCGAGGCCGCCGAGATGGCCAAGCTCGCCGAGACCACCTACCGCGACGTCAACATCGGCCTGGCCAACCAGTTCGCCGTCTACGCGGACAAGGCCGGCTTCGACATCGAGCGCGTCATCGAGGCCTGCAACTCCCAGCCCTACTCCCACATCCACCGTCCCGGCATCGCGGTGGGCGGGCACTGCATCCCGGTCTATCCGCGCCTGTACCTGTCCACCGACCCCGACGCCTCCGTGGTGCGCACCGCCCGCACCTTCAACGCCACCATGCCCGCCTACGTGGTGGGCCGGGCCGCCGAGGTGCTCGGTTCGCTCAAGGGCCTGCGCGTCGTCGTGCTGGGAGCCTCCTACCGCGGCAAGGTCAAGGAGACCGCCTTCTCCGGAGTCTTCCCCACCGTGGAGGCCCTGCGCGAGGCCGGCGCCGAGGTCCTCGTCCACGACCCCATGTACACCGACGAGGAGCTGGCCGGCTTCGGCTGGACCCCCTACCACCTGGGTGAGCAGGTCGACGTCGCCATCGTCCAGGCAGACCACCCCGAGTACCGCGAGCTTGCTCCCGCCGACCTGCCCGGGCTGCGTCTCCTGCTGGACGGGCGCCGCGTCACCGACGCCGCCAAGTGGGCCGGTGTGCCGCGCCTGACCATCGGCGGAGGCAAGTGACCCCGGGGGCCTTCTGAGACCAGCAGTAGGAATGGCTGCGAGCGTGGCTGCGGGGCTGAACGCAGACTCCGGCTGGAGCCTGGCGGCCGCCACGCTCGTCGTGGCCGGCCTGCTGCTCGTGCCCGGCTGGGTCATCGGACGAGCCGCCCGTCTGGGGGCGCTGCCGTCCCTGGCGGTGGCCCCGGCCATCGGCTCGGCGCTCATCGGGGTCGCGGAGATCCTCACCCGTGCCCTGGCGCTGACGTGGCGTCCCTGGGGCTGGGCGGTCATCGCCGCCCTGAGCGTCAGCTCAACCCTTCTCATGCACCTGGTCGCCGGCCCTGCAGCGGGGCCAGAGTGTCAGAGGACGCCATGGAGCCGGGCCGAGCGGATGATCCTGGCCGGTGGTCTGAGCGTGGCCGTCGTCGTGCCGGCTGGGGTGATCCTGTCCAGTCTGCCGGGCCCCGACTACCCCGCGCAGGCCTTCGACGCGACCTTCCACCTCAACGCGGTGGCGGCCATCCGAGAAGGGGGTAACGCCTCCATGCTGGGGGGCCTGTCGTCCCTCTACTCGGGCCGCGCCATCTACTACCCCACCGTGTGGCACGGGGCTGTGGCGCTGGCGCCGGGCGGCCCGGTCCCGGCCAGTACCGCCGGGATCCTGGCTCTGACTGCCGTGATCTGGCCGCTGAGCCTTCTGGGACTACTGGCCCGGGTCACCGGCCTCGACTCCGCCTCCGGCTCGGTCGGTGACGGTGCCGACCGGCGGCAACAGGTGTGCTCGGTCGCCGCAGTGCTCGCGCTCAGCGCTGGGCTCGTGGGTTTTCCCTTGCTGTTCATGACCTCGCTGGCGGTGTGGCCCTATGCCCTGAGCGTCCTGGGGCTCCCTGGCGCCCTTGTGCTCTACGACCAGCTGCGCGAAGGCGCCGTATCGAGGCGCCTTCACCTGACATGGGTCCTTCTCATGCTGGCCGTCGCCGGAGGCGTGGTGGCCGCGCATGGCACCGGTCTGTTCAACCTGGCGATCCTTACCGTGCCTTTCCTGGCCGACGTCGTCGCCTCCTTGTGGCGCCGCAGCGCCGGCAGGAGGGGCGGCCAAGCCCTCCTGGTGGCAGGGGCGGCTGGGACCCTGCTGGCCCTGGCCACGGGGGCCTGGCTCATGCGCGGTTCCCTGGCCTCCGTCCTGGGCTACGAGCGTCCTTCTGGGGGAGTGGCCGGCGCCGTGGCGACCCTGGGTCAGGCACTCGTCGACCTCCCGATGTACGGGTCGGTCCCCGGAGCCACCGTGCCCATCGGGGTCGTGTTTGGCCTGCTCACCCTGGGGTCGGCGTGGTGGGCGCGCTCGCGGCGAGACCAGCGCCCCTGGCTTGTCATGTGGCTGCTGGCGCTGGCCCTCCTGGTCCTGACAGGGGGGCCGCAGTGGGTGGGTCGGCAGCTCGGCTCACCCTGGTACCTGCAGAAGGCCCGAATCCTCCCTCTGGCCATCCTGCCCTCTCTGATTCTCGTGGCCCAGGGCGGTGCCGGGCAGCCCGGGCAACGACTGTGGGCGGTGCTGCGCCGGACGGCCTCGCGACTGGGCGGAGTGCGGCCGGGGCGGACGGCGGCCGCCATGATGGTCGCGCTCGTGCTCCTGCCGGTGGCGGCGCGAGTCCCCGTGGAGCGCGCCCTCGTCGCCTCGGTCTACGATCCGCAGCGCATTCAGTACGGGACCCTGCTCACCGAGGACGCCATCACACTCATTCAGCGCTCCCGGAGCCGGCTGCCCGACGGCGCCGTCGTCCTGGGTGCGCCGTCGAGGGGGGCCGCCCACCTGTGGTCCCTGGGCGGGGTGCACGTCGTCTACCCGACGCGCGCCGCGGCTGCACCGGGCACCCCGGAGGCCGCCCTCGCCTCAGCCTGGCCCGCCCTGGGGCAGAAGGACTCCCAGACCTGCGCGCTCCTCAACCAGCTGGGCGTGCGCTACTTCTACAGCAGCTCGGATGCGACGGCCTCGGGCTCGGTCGCTGGCGCCGCTCCCCTGCGGTGGGACGCGAGCCTGACCCAGGTCCCCACCGAGGGGCTCGAGCTCGTCGACTCCGAGGGCAGCACCTCCCTGTGGCGCATCACCGCCTGCGGCTGATACGGCTGACGGTCTCCTGACCCGTACTCAGGCCTCGATGTACTGGACCACTGACGGTGGCTTGGCGGAGAGGCCCACCATCCGGGGCACCAGGGTCGTGAAGTGCGCCGAGGCGTTGTGGGACTCGATCGCGGCGTCGTCGCGCCACACCTCGAGCACGACGAAGGAGGCCGCATCGTCCCGGGCCACGCACAGGTCGTAGGCGATATTGCCCTCCTCCGCCCGCGAGCCCTCCACGAGCTCACCGGCGAGTGCGCGGAACTCCTCAACGGCGTCGGGGCGGACATGGAACGTGGCAACGATGCGGATCACGGGAATCTCCTCACAGGGGTGATAACGGATGGTTCACGAGGGTACTTCAGGAGGCTGTGGCCAGCTTTCGTACGACATACTGATTCAAGCTGGTGGACTGCTCTGCTGCTTCCATGGCCAGGCGTCGGTGCAGATCCTCGCCGAGGCGCAGCTGGAACTTGCCCGAGTAGTGACGGGTCGATAGAGGCTCTGGCGCCGCTTCCCCCGACGCAAGGAGGTCGGCGACCACCTCGCTGACAAGGTTGCGTAAACCAGACAACGCCAGCTCAGGGGTTCCGGCCAACCAGGAGAGTGAAGGAAACTCGGTGCAGGTGGCGACGAACTCGTCATCCTCCGCTGACCACGTTACGCGGAAGCTGTACTTCGCAGTGTCGACGGCTGTACTCATTTCTCCGTCTCTCCTTTCTTCTCGATGGCGGCAAGAACCTGCCTCACCTGATACGGCTTTGCCCGCCCGTGGTCATTCTGGATGTTGACGCGAGGATCTCCAGGCCAAGGGGTCTTGAACACTGCATGTGATCCACCGGAGCTCCGAGGCTTCCCGAAGTAGTGCTCACAGACCTTCATGAGTTCTGTGTACGCGATTCCGCGTGGGTTCTCCTGCATCTTGGCGAGGATCTTCACGACGCTTGGCATCTTGATATGATACCACATATAGTATCATTGCTTGTGGCTGTTCCTCGTGGATGGAGGAGCCGGCTCCCAGGTGGCGCGGTTGGTGCCCAGCAGGACGGCGAGCCCGATCGGCACCACCATGATGATGGACTCCATGTAGCGGAAGGGCGTGACCGTGGGTGCCGCGATCATGAGCGTCGCCCACAGCAGGACCATGGGGGTGTAGATCGCCACCCACTCGCGTCGCCCGGCGTAGACGAACCCCACCACGCTCAGAGCCACCACCCACATCCAGGTTCCCGGGCCCGGTGTGACCTCCATGCCCCGCACGGCGGCGTCCCCCACCGGCCGCAGCGGCCGGGGCAGGAGTGAGTGGTTGACGACGCCTGCCCGGGCGTAGGCACGGATCAGCCGGTCCCGATCGGCCGGGTAGTTCGAGACCGCAGTCACGAAGCGGGACTGCCCGTCGGTGCGGATCGGATCGGTGTCGAAGCGCCACAGGTTGGCGGTCTGTACCAGGAACCCGGTGACGAAAGGTCTGGGGCAAGCCACCAGTGCCCGCCCCCAGGCGGACAGGAACTGGCCGCGATGTGCATCGAGGTAGGCGGTATTGAAGGACTTGTCGTCCTTGACGGGGTCGACGCTGTTGGGCCGGTAGGCCTGTTTCCAGGCCTCGGGGGCCAGGACGTTGTCGAAGACCTGCCGGCTGGCCGGCGGCAGGCACTGGGCATCGTGGACCAGGGTGTAACCGACCATCTGCAGCGGGATCCCCAGTGCCTCCTCGGCGTGCGATGCCTGCGCCGTCGTCGCCGGTGGAATGACAATGAGTACCAGGGCGACGGCGCTCACCGCCACCGCCCGGCGCAGGTGCACCCGCGACCACCACACCACCAGAGCGAGGACCACCAGAACCACCGGCAGGGCATTATTACGCATGAGCGCGAAACCCACCAGGACCGCCACGACCACCGCCGTGCCGCGTCGGCTCAGCAGCACCTTCCCAGCACTGGAACGCACCACCAGCAGCACCGGGATGAGCAGGGTGGCGAAGAGGGAGAAGGCCGCGTCCTTGACCACGGCGAAGGAGTAGTCGGCCACCAGCGGCATGAGCGCGCAGTAGGCGATGAAGACCCCGGTCATGCGGCGTGAGGTGCCCTTGCGGTCTAGAAAGACCGTGACGGCACTTACGCATGTGGCCCACAGCAGCATCTGTCCCACCGACAGCAGCACGACGCCGGCCAGATCGCCTCCGACCAGTCGCCCCAGACGGAACAGGCCGCCGATCGTCAGGGTGTAGGTGATGGGGTGCTGTGCCCCGGCACCGGTCGGGTTGCGCAGGATCCAGGCCGTGTCGTTCATCGAGGCCATCGGCCACAGGTGCGCGTACACGAAGGTCCAGCACGCGAGCGGCACCAGGAAGGCCGTCAGCGCCAGACGGCGACGGCCCGACCTCCCGTCCCCCGGCCGCTCGTCGGTGCTCTGGGACCTGCGAGCCCGACGTCGTGCGGCAAGGTCGACCAGTGCCAGGAAGCCCCAGCACACAGCGCCGCTGAGGACCAGTGCCGCCAGGAGTCGCGCTGGAGTCAAGGACCCCTGAGCGAGGGTCCTGGTTGCCGGCTGGACCCGGCCCACCACCTGTGAGACGGCGTCCACGGCCGCGAAGGCGATCGCGAAGAGCGCTGACGCCACCGCCCGTCGACGACGGGTCCTTCCTCCCCCCGGGTCCTGAGGCAGGCCCACAGAACCTTCGCAATGGTCGGATCGAGAGGGGAAGAGCCAGGTCGGCAGAGGCAGGGGCACGGGCGTTGTTCTCCAGTCCGGGGACGCATGACAAGCGCATGAGCACCCGCGTCACCAGCACAATCACCGGCCTGGGCGCGGGTGCCGCTAGAATAGCGCCTGCTCGGCTCCCGTCCGGATTGGAACCAGGTGGATCTTTCCAGCCTCGACATCGCAGCGATCGTCCCGTGCTACAACGAGGAGGGTGCGATCGGGAAGGTCGTCACCGACCTCCTGACGGCCGTCCCCGCGATGCGCGTCTACGTCTACGACAACCACTCCACCGACCGCACCGCCGAGGTCGCGGCCGCCGCCGGCGCTATCGTCCGTCGCGAGGAGCGCAAGGGCAAGGGCAACGTGGTCCGTCGGGCCTTCGCCGACGTCGAGGCCGACGTCTACGTCATGATCGACGGCGACGACACCTACGACGCCGCAGCCCTGCCCTCCATGATCGCGACTCTTCTCAAGGGCCCTTACGATCATGTGCTGGGCGTTCGCCGCGACGTGCAGGAGAAGAGCTCCTACCGGCCCGGGCACGAGGCCGGCAACAAGGCCTTCAACCGCCTGACATCCCGGGTCTTCGGCACCCACGTCACCGACATGCTCTCCGGCTACCGAGTCTTCTCCCGCCGGTTCGTCAAGTCCTTCCCCGCTATGAGCCGCGAGTTCGAGATCGAGACCGAGCTGACGGTCCACGCCGCCACCCTGCGCGTGCCCCAGATCGAGGTCCCGGTCGGCTTCAAAGAGCGCGCCGCCGGTACGGAGTCCAAGCTCAACACCTTCTCCGACGGCTTCAAGATTCTGGCCCTCATCGCCAGGCTCGTGCGCGACGAGCGCCCGGTCCTCTTCTACGGCACGCTCGGCTTCCTCACCTGGGTGGTCGCCGTCGCCCTGGGGATCCCGATCGTGTGGCACTTCCTGGAGTTCGGAAACGTCCCGCGCTTCCCCACCCTCTTCCTGAGCATCGGCCTGGTGACCATGGGCTTCTTGTGGATGATGCTCGGAGTCATTCAGTCGGGGCTGCGTCGTGCGAGGGCCAACACCGCTCGTCTGGCCTATCTCGCCTATCCAGCTGTCTCACGTCCGTAGCAGCGAGCCGTCAGTCGCCCGGGTGTCTGGACGGGCGCCGGTGAGGCGACTGTGGGGCCCCCGTGACCCGGGGACCCCACACAAGAACGAGCTACTGAACTGAGCAGTATTACGTTACTGCCCCTGGGCGGCGTACTTCGCCTCGACCTCGGCCTTGAGCGGGCGCCACCAGGCCTCGTTGTCCCGGTACCAGTCGATGGTGGCCTGCAGGCCGGAGCGGAAGTCGGTGAACTTCGGCGCCCAGCCGAGCTCCTCGACCAGCTTGGAGTTGTCGATGGCGTAGCGCATGTCGTGGCCGGGGCGGTCGGCGACGTGCTCGTAGTCGTCGGGAGCGTGGCCCATGAGCTCCAAGATCAGCTCGACGACCTCCTTGTTGTTCTTCTCGCCGTTGGCGCCGATGAGGTAGGTCTCGCCGATGCGGCCCTTCTCGATGATGTCCCACACGGCGTCGTTGTGGTCCAGGACGTGGATCCAGTCGCGCACGTTCTCACCGGCGCCGTAGAGCTTGGGGCGCACGCCGTCGATGAGGTTGGTGACCTGACGCGGGATGAACTTCTCGATGTGCTGGTAGGGCCCGTAGTTGTTCGAGCAGTTGGAGATCGTGGCCTCCACGCCGAAGGAGCGCACCCAGGCGCGCACGAGCAGGTCGCTGCCGGCCTTGGACGAGGAGTAGGGGGAGGAGGGGTTGTAGGGCGTCGTCGGCTCGAACTTGGCCGGGTCGTCCAGCTCCAGGTCCCCGTAGACCTCGTCGGTGGAGATGTGGTGGAAGCGCACCTTGTGGCGGCGCACCGCCTCCAGGAGGGTGAAGGTGCCCACGAGGTTGGTCTGGATGAAGGGGGAGGGGTCGCGAAGCGAGTTGTCATTGTGCGACTCGGCCGCGAAGTGGACGACGACGTCGGCCTGGGCCACGAGCGGGTCGACGACGTCGGCGTCGGCGATGTCCCCGACGACGAGCGTGACACGGTTACCCAGGTCCGCCAGCGATCCCTTGTTCCCGGCGTAGGTGAGCTTGTCCAGGACGGTGACGGTGGCGTCGGGGTGGCGCACCAGGGTCTGGTGGACGAAGTTGGCGCCGATGAAGCCGGCGCCTCCGGTGATGAGGACGTGCATAGAACTCGCTCCGATACGTGGGAACTGGGGGCGCTGAGCGCCCATCATGGCCGACGCCATCATGCCACAGGAGCTCGCTCGAGCCCACGGGCGGCTTGTGGGGTGTGGCCGCCGGGCCGGTGCAGCCGGACTGAGGGCTCCGGGTCGGTGAGACCGGATTGCAATAGTCGCGTCGTGAAGCGGTAAAACCGCGGAACCTCAAGAAAAGATGAGGAGTGGACGGGGAGCGGATGGGATTCTGGGCGTCGACGCCACCGCCGCAGTCGAGCACCCACCGTAACTATCAGTAAACTATCAGTAATCTCTTGAAAATTGCTCAGAAATTTGATTTCGTGCCTCTCGAGGGAGCGCGTCGTCGGTTCTGATGGTGAGGCCTGATGGACGCCCGTCGGTATCACCTCAAAGGAACCCCATGAACGTCCCTCGCGCTCTCGGCCGCATCGCCCCTCGTGGCGGCCATCGCCTCGGTGGCCATGCCAGTGGGCTCAGCGCCCGCGCACGTGTGTGTCGGTCCGCCGGGCTCATCACCCTGACCTCGCTGCTCCTGTCAAGCCTGGTTCCCGCGGCCGGTGCCGCGCCGGACGCCGGCGACTCCAGTGGCCAGGGCGAGGCCCCCGCGCCGGTGCAGATCCTCGACCTGACCACCGCTAGCGGGCAGGCCACCGAGGTCGGGCAGTCGGGGCTCGACGACGTCCAAGCCTCGGCGGGGGAGGAGGCCGGCTCCGCCGATGCCGCCTCGGTGAGTGCGGCGCCGGTGCTCGGCGCATCCGCTGCCGTGCCCGCCCTCACTCAGACGACGGGCGCAGCCGGCGCGCCGGTCCCGTCGATCCTGCCGGCGGCCACGGATCCGCAGGCGGACGCCACCCTGCTGACCGACCCGCTCGAGGTCGACCGCTTCTTCGTCGCCGGCTTCACCTGGGCCGGCGGCGCCGACCTGCCCGAAGGTGTGCGCATCTACCTGCGCGTGCGGGAGAACGGGACCTGGTCACCCTGGTACCTCAATGAGGCGGCCGACGCTGGCCGCGACGACCGCGCCACCTCCGCAACGGGGGAGTTCGTCACCGGCGGGGCCGATGCGATCCAGGCCTCCGTCGTCGGCAGCTCGCTTCCCGCCGGGCTCAAGCTGGCCCTGGTTCCCTCCCGCCCGCAGGGCGAGGAGGTCCTCGATGCCGATGACCTCAAGACCACCGAGGCCGCACCGACCCCCGTCATTGAGGAGACCGCCGCCTCCCAGCCCCAGGGCGCTCAGGTGGAGCCGGCGGCCACGGTGCCATCCGCGAGCCCGGCGTGGGGCACCCAGCCGGCTGCCGTGCCAGCTGCTGTATCAGTCACTGCGCCCGCCGTCGCACCGGCTGCCACAACCGCCAACGGCCTGCCGGTCGCGGTGACCACCCGAGCCGAGTGGGGAGCCAACGCCTCCTACATGAGCTGGGATCCCGAGTACGCGAAAGCCGGCCACGTCGTCGTCCACCACACCGCAGGCACCAACAGCTACTCCGCAGGCCAGTCCGCCTCCATCGTGCGGGGCATCTACTACTACCACGCGGTCACCCTGGACTGGGGCGACATCGGCTACAACTTCCTCGTCGACAAGTTCGGCACGGTCTTCGAGGGACGCTCCGGCTCCGTGGCGGCACCGGCCGGCACGATGAGCATCGGGGCGCACGCCCGAGGCGTCAACACCGGCACCATGGGCATCTCCATGATGGGGGACTACAGCACGGTGTCCCCCTCGGACGCCCAGCTGAGCTCTGTGGGCAAGATGGCCGGATGGTTCCTCAAGCGCGCCGGCATCTCCGATGTCACCGGCTGGGCCAGCCTGCACGTGTGGACCACTGAGCGCTACCAGGCCGGCTCCACCATCTCCATGCCCCGCATCCTCGGGCACCGGGACGTCGGCTACACCACCTGCCCCGGCAACGTCGGCTACTCCAAGCTCGGCGCCATCCGCGCCATCGCGAAGGCCCAGGGCTCCACCCCGCAGGGAAGCAGCAGTGCGCCGTCGACCGTGTCCCAGGACCATCCGGGAGCCGCTGCCCTGCGCAGCGCCCTGGGCGCCAACGGCTGGATCGGACCGGCCACCTCCGGTGTCCAGGCCTCCACCAAGGGTGGGGTCTTCCAGCGCTTCGAGCGCGGGGTGGGGTACTGGA
>NZ_KV810996.1:15559-59287 GCF_001812965.1 Actinomyces sp. HMSC075C01 | reverse complement strand
GGCCGGGTCAGCTTCATCCACGGCTCGATCCTCAGCGCCTGGGCGGCCTCGGGCTGGGAGCGCTCCTGGCTGGGGCTTCCCACCTCCAACGAGACCGCCTCCACCAAGGGTGGGGTGTTCCAGCGCTTCGAGCGCGGGGTGGGGTACTGGAGCCCGGCGACCGGTGCGCAGTTCGTGGGTGAGCCGGTGCTCAGTGCCTGGGGAGCCTACGGCTATCAGACCGGATCCATGGGCTACCCGCGCAGCGGTGGCGTGGTAGGGGTCGGTGGCAGCCGTCACCAGATCTTCGAAGGCGGCATCGCCTACTGGCGCCCCGGGGGCCGGGTCAGCTTCATCCACGGCTCGATCCTCAACGCCTGGGCGGCCTCGGGCTGGGAGCACTCGAAGGTGGGGCTGCCCACCGGGCGCGCAGTCCGCCAGGCCGACGGCACCATGACCCAGACCTTCGAGAGAGGCGGCATCTCCGTGGCGCCCAACGGGAAAGTGGCCATCCGCTGACATCCCGCACCGGGAGAGCGGCGAGGCGGCCAGGAGTGCATGACACAGCTCATGAGACACTGGCTGCCTCGCCGCTTCCTTACCAGCCGCCTTCATCGACCACCTGCCGGGAAGGACCTCCACATGAACCGAGGACTCGTCTACTTCCACTTCGATCCTCATCATCAGGTCCGCGACTACGTCCTGGCCGCGCTCAGCTCCCTGCGGCCCCACGCCGACCACGTCCTGCTGGTCTCCAACTCACCCATCGGCGACGCCGACCGCGCCCGACTGGAGACCTGCTGCGATGAGATCCTCCAGCGCCCCAATGAGGGGCTCGACGTCGGCGCCTACCGGGCCGGCCTGGAGCACCTGGGCTGGGAGCGGCTCGCCGACTTCGACGAGCTCATCCTGACCAACCACACCTACTACGCGCCGCTGCACCCCTGGGAGGAGGTCCTCACCCGCGCCGCAGGCTGGGAGGGCATCTCCTTCTGGGGCATGACCGAGCACGCCGCCATGCGCCCCCACCCCTTCCTGGCCAGGCGTGAGCTGCCCCGCCACCTCCAGTCCCACTGGATCGCGGTGCGCCGCGGGCTCCTGACGGCCCCGGACTTCCGTGAGTACTGGGAACGGATGCCGGCGGTCTCCTCCTACCGCGACTCCATCCAGTGGCACGAGTCGCGCTTTACCGGCCACTTCGCCGAGCTCGGCCACACCTGGCAGGTCGCCTTCCCCGTGGACCGCTACCGCTCGGCCAACCCGGCCATTGAGGAGGCCCCGGCGCTGCTGGTCGACGGCTGCCCCCTGCTCAAGCGCCGCGCCCTCTTCCACGACCCGCTCCACCAGGACCGCCAGGCCGTCGTCGGTGGGGAGCTGCTGGAGGCCGCCGTCGAGGCCGGCTACAGCGAGGACCTCATCCTGTCCGACGTCGTCCACACCGCGACCGCCCGCGACCTCATCGTCAACGCCGGCCTCACCGAGGTTGTGACCGGGTGCGTCCCCGGGGCCGTGGGAGCCGGTGTGCAGACGAGCTCGCCTGCGCAGCGGTCCTCGGGCTGCGTCGTCGTCCACATTCCAGCCGGGAGGGAGGCGGTGGAGCGCGCCGAGGCCGACGGGATTTCCCGCCGCCTGGCGAGCCTGCCGGCGCACTGGCGGGTCGTGGTCACCTCGCCCGAACCGCTGGATGCCGCCGACCTGGAGCGGGTCACCGGCCGCCGTCCCACACAGGAGGACACAGAGGAGGACTCGGCGCACGGGGAAGGGGACGTGTCTTTGCGCGTGGTGCGCGACCTCGACCCGCGGGGCACGATCGCTTTCCTCACCCAGTGCGACGACCTCTGGGATCCCGGCCGGGGCGCCGGTGGCGACGAGGGTGGTGATGACGGTGGCGACGGTGACGCCCTGGTCCTGCGGATCACCGTGGGGCCCGAGCCCGGCCCCAAGACGAGGGCCGACGACGTCGCCCACCGACAGGCGCTCGACTGCCTGCTGGACTCGCCGGGGTACACGGCCGGCCTCATCGACCTCTTCGCGCAGCACCCCGGCCTCGGCGTGGCCGTGCCCGCCGCCGGCCACATCGGGCAGGCCCACGCAGGACCGACATGGGACGGGCTGGCCGGTGCCGCCAAGGCGCTGTCCCGGCGGCTCGGCCTGACCGTGGAGCTTGATCCGCTCGCCCCCGTGGCTCCGCCCGGTGCGATGTTCATGGCCCGCCCCGCAGCGCTGCGCACCCTGAGTGAGGGAGCCAAGGAGCTTGTGCGGCTCACCGAGCAGGCCGCCGTCGGACCCGAGCAGTCGGCCGAGCGCCTCAAACGCGCCCGCGCCGCCGAGGTGCTCGAGCTGCTGACCGTCTACGCGGCCATGTCCAGCGGCTTCCACCCCCGCGAGGTACTCACCGCGGCCTGGGCCGGGCGCCTCTACGGGGCCCTGGCCTACAAGCATCGGGTCGTTACCGCCGACCTTCCGGACCACACCGATGAGCAGGTCAGGTTCCTCCAGGCCCGGTTCGGTCCCCGGGCCGGAGTCGGTGCCCGGGTGCGCACCTACGTCGACGTCCACCACCCCGACATGGGCAGTGCTCTCAAACCCGCCTACCGCTATCTGACCGGTGGGGCCTCAGACCTGGCGCGCGCTGCGACGAGTGCCGGCAGGCGTCTACGCGACGTCGGCCGTCCTCGGGGGGAAGACAAAGGGGATTGAGCGAGGTGTTAACATACCGTGAGGTGCTTCCCGCACCTCCTGCCGGCATGGTCGGGTATGCCCCTGTTGGAGCCCTTGCCGGAGCCCCAGCCTCGATCAATGAGTCACGTGAGGACCTTTGGCCTGTCCATGAAGAAGATCAGCGTCGTCATCCCCAGTTACAATGAGGAAAAAAGCGTCAGGTTGATGTATGACCGACTGAACTCGGTATTTCGCACGCATCTTCCCCAGTACGACTACGAGATCATCTTCGTCGATGACTACTCGACGGACGGCACCCGCGGCGCGATCCGTGCTCTGGCGGCTGAGGACAAGCGGGTGAAGGCCGTCTTCAACGCCCGTAACTTCGGTTTTCACCGGAATGTCTTCTCGGCGCTCACTTACGGCTCGGGGGACGCGACCTTCATGCTCTTCGGCGACCTCCAGGACCCTCCGGAGAACCTCCCGGAGTTCGTGGCCCGCTGGGAGGCGGGGGCCAAGGTCGTCATCGGGCAGAGGCGATCCTCTGACGAGGGCTTCATCATGACGGGATGCCGTCACCTCTACTACAAGCTCATTGATTGGTTCGCCGACACCCCTCAGATCGCGCGCTTCACCGGATACGGGCTCTATGACGTCGAGTTCATCGATGTTCTGCGGCAGATAGGCGATATTCAGCCCTATTTCAAGACGGTGGTCGCTGAGTACGGGATCGGGCTCGAGATCGTCCAGTACGATCAGGCCCAGTCCTCCCGGGGGAAGTCGAACTTCAACTTCCTGCGCAACTACGACTTCGCCATGCAGGGAATCACCAGCTCCACCAAGCTGCTGATGCGCATGGCCACCTTCGTGGCCACCTTCGTCGGCATCATCTGCCTGGGCCTGGCCATCTTCGTCCTGGTCAAGAAGCTCATCGACTGGAATGCCTATCCGGTGGGTGAGGCCTCCCGCACGGTGGGCCTGTTCTTCCTCGGCTCCATTCAGCTGTTCTTCATCGGAATCCTGGGCGAGTACATTCTCAGCATCAACGGGCGCATTGTCAGCAAGCCTCGCGTGGTCATCGGTGAGCGCCTCAACTTCGGACCCTCCGAGGGGCCGTCGGGCTTCGGGGGCGGCCCGTCGTCGTCGCAGGCGGATCCCTCCACGCAGGAACGTCCCGGCGGGAACGCCTCTTGAACGCCCTCCAGGAGAAGCTGCGCCCCATCCTCCTGCAGTTCGGGCGCTTCCTCGTCGTCGGCGGCATCTCCTTCAGTGTTGACTTTGGCCTGTTCACCGTGCTGTACGGGCTGGGCGTGCCCCACCTCATCGCCAGTGCGACGTCCTTCTCCACCTCGGTGGTGCTCAACTACATCCTCTCCAGGCGCTACGTCTTCGAGGCCCAGGAGAATGTCAGTGTCCTCAAGGAGTTCACGCTGTACGTTCTGCTCAACGTCGTCGCACTGGGCCTGAACACACTCATCCTCTATGTATGCGCCGACCTTGCCGGCATGAGCCCCTTCCTGGGGAAGATCCTCGCCACGGCAATCGTGCTCATCTACAACTTCATCTCCCGCAAAGCCCTCCTGGAGCGTCTTGGCACCTCCGGCGGGGCGGCTGTCCACCACCCCGATAAACAGGCAGGCTCTCGTGTCCGGTAAGTCCGCGAAGAACAGTACGGATCAGGTCAAGAACAACACCGCTGAGACAGTCGATCAGGACCTCGCGCAAGAGATCCGCGCCCAGGACGAGGACGGGCGGCCGACAGGCGCGTCAGAGGAGCCGGAGGCCGTCCCGGCCGCAGGCGTGGCCTCACGGATTCGCACGTTCATCGATGCCAGGAGCGATCAAGGACGCCGGGCGGTCGAGCGCGTGGTGGACAGCCGCCTCGGCTCCTGGTGGAGCAGTACCGAGGGGCCCGGCCTCGTGGACTGGGCACTGCTGGGCGTCATCCTGCTCGGCGCCTACGCCTTCTTCCTCTACGGGGACGTGCGAGCCACCTTCGAGCACTCCTTCAACTTCCTGGACTCGGTGCTCCAAGGGCGGGTGGGAGACTTTTACCAGATCGCGATCGAGCACACCTCGACCGGTCACCCCGCGGTCTACGACATTCCGCTCTACCTGCTCTTCGGGCTATGGAACCTGCCGACCTACATCATCTACCGGATCACCGGCTTCCACTACCTGCTGTCGACGCCGGCGCAGCTGTGGCTCAAGACCCTGATGGTGCTGGCCGCGCTCATCGCCGCCAAGGTACTGGTGGACATTGCGCGGGATCTGGGAGTCAGCCGGCAGCGCAGCAAGTGGGTCGCCTTCTTCTTCCTGTCCTCGATGACGCTGTTCGTCCCGGTCTTCGTCATCGTCCAGTACGACATCATCATGATCGTCTTCATCCTGCTGGGGCTGCGCGCCTACCTGCGCGGCCGGCTGGGCAGGTTCCTGCTGTGGTTCGCGATCGCCAATACCTTCAAGCTCTTCGCCATCTTCATCTTCGTGCCGCTGCTGCTGCTGCGGGAGAAGCGGCTGCGCGTGGTGGCCCTTCAGTTCGGCGCCGGCCTGCTCGGCCTGGTGGCCTGCCGGGCCATCTACCACGGCAACGTGGCCTACAAGGCGTCCACCGGTGGATTCATGAGCAGCATGCTCCAAAGGCTCACCGCCGTCGGGATACCGTGGATGGGCAGTACGATCCCGGTCTTCGTGGTGTTCATGGTCGGGATCGTCGTCTTCGCCTACCTGCGCCGCCCTCAGGGGACGAAGGCTCTGGCGGCCGACGCGGTCTACATCTGCATGGCCATCTACCTCGTCTTCGCCACGGTGGTCCCGCTCAACCCCTACTGGGCCGTCATGGTCTCGCCCTTCGCGGTGCTCATCATCTTCCTCAACCCGCGTCACGTGCTGCTCAACACCCTCCTCGAGACGGGTGTGGGAACCGCCTTGTTCCTCCTGTACGCCTTCAACGGCTACTCCATGTACAACCGGTCGATCTTCGATCAGCTGCTCCTGCCTCACCTGATCGCCCCGGTGGCGCAGCCCCGGTACGAGACTCCCGCGCAGTTCCTCGAGACCGTGGGAATCAGCCGGCAGGGCTCCTTCATCGTCGGCTTCATGATCGCCTGCGCCCTGGCGATCCTCATCATCAACTTTCCCCGTCAGAAGATGGTGGAGGACCTGGGCCAGGGGGAGCGCATTCCGCGCTCGGCGGCTTGGGTGCGTCTCCTCATGCCGGCAGGCTTCAGCGCGCTTGTCATGATTCCCTACTTCGTGCCCGCCATTCCGGTGGTGTACTCGGCATCCACTGACGCCCCTCAGGCGGGGAGCGTCAACATTCTCCAGGACGGGGCCAGGGTCGCCGAGACGATCACCCTGCCGTCGACCGTGGAGGTCAGATCCATCAATATCGCCTTCCTGGCCGAAGAGGTGCAGTGGCTCGACTCCTCGGTGGTCAACGTCGAGGTCACGGACGCCTCCGGCCACCAGGTCTTCAGGACCGAGGCCCCGGCGAACTCCCTTCACGCCGGCCTGCACGAGTTCCCGGTCAAGGGACTGGTCCTGCACGGTGGCGAGAAGTACACCGTGACGATCACCAGTAAGATGACCGAGGGCGGCAATGCCCGTGTCATGATCAACCCTGCAGTGGACCAGTTCCCGACCACGGAGAACGGAACGACCGTCCACGGTGACCTTCTCATGACCATCGCCGGCAGAACCAAGTGATTGCTCCGCAACCGCACCTGTTAGGATGCACAACCATGGCAAAGACAGTTCTCGTCACTGGAGCCGGCGGCTACATCGGTCGCCACGTCGTCACCGCGCTCCTGGAGCGCGGCCTGGACGTCAAGGCCCTCGACCTACGACTCGACGGTGTCGACGAGCGGGCGCAGAAGGTCTCCCTGGACCTCTTCTCCGGGGATGCCGACATCTACGACCAGATGGGACGCCCCGACGTCGTCCTGCACATGGCCTGGCGTGACGGATTCAAGCACGCCTCCTGGGCCCACATGGATGACCTGGCCAAGCACGCCCACCTCATCGAGAACCTCTACGCGGGAGGCCTCAAGCACCTCGCCGTCATGGGGACGATGCATGAGGTCGGCTACTGGGAGGGTGCTATCGACGAGACCTCTCCGTGCAACCCCGCCTCGCTCTACGGCATCGCCAAGAACGCGCTGCGGGAGACCACCTTCCTGTCGGCCAAGGCGCACGGTGCCGTCGCCCAGTGGATCCGCGCCTACTACATCGTGGGGGACGACAAGTTCGGCAACTCGATCTTCTCCAAGCTCCTGGCCGCCGCCGAGGAGGGTCGCACCACCTTCCCCTTCACCACGGGTAAGAACCGCTACGACTTCATCTCCGTGGACGAGCTGGCCAGGCAGATCGCAGCGATCGTGGACCAGACCGAGGTCACCGGCGTCATCAACGCCTGCACCGGCGAGCCCGTGAGCCTGGCCGAGCGCGTCGAGGCCTACATCCGCGACAACGGCCTGGACATCACCCTGGAGTACGGGGTCTTCCCGGATCGGCCCTACGACTCGCCGGGAGTGTGGGGCGATCCGACCAAGATCCGCCGTATCCTCGCTTCAAGCGCGAGCTGAGGCACCCTGAGCAGCCGCATCCCCACCCTTTTCCTGCCGCGGCAAGCGGCCCGAATCACTGCCCAGAAGGGACATCATGGCAACGCTTGGCGAGAACCCGAAGCGACTCGGAATCTTCTTCTTCTTCGATGCTCAAGGGGTTGTGGACTCCTACGTGGAGACCCTCCTCGCCGACATGGTCAAGAACCTCTCCGAGCTGGTCATTGTCGTCAACGGCGAGCTGACCGCCAAGAGCTACGCCAAGCTGACTGCCTTCACGGACAACATCATCCTGAGGGAGAACAAGGGTCTGGACGCCTGGGCCTACAAGACGGCCCTGGAGAGCTACGGCTGGGACAGACTCGTCGAGTTCGACGAGGTCGTCTTGTTCAACGCCACCATCATGGGGCCGGTGTACCCCTTCGAGGAGATGTTCTCCGAGATGGCCGGCCGGGACATCGACTTCTGGGGCATCACCTGGTTCCACAAGGTTCCCTATGACCCCTTCGGGCATGCCGCCGAGGGGTATCTTCCGCGCCACCTCCAGTCCCACTTCCACGCCTACCGGCGTTCCCTGGTCTCCTCCAAGGCCTTCCAGGACTACTGGGACAACCTTCCTCAGATGAACTCCTACGAGGACTCGGTGGGACTCCACGAGGCTCCTTTCACCCAGCGCTTCGAGCGGCTCGGCTTCACCTCCGACGTCTACGTCAACACCGAGGACCTGGAGGGGTACACCTTCTCCCCGGTGCTCTTCGCCCCCAAGCGACTCATTGAGGACAAGCGCTGCCCCATCTTCAAGCGCCGCTCCTTCTTTCACGACTACCAGGACCTGGTTCGCCAGTCCGTGGGCAACACCTCCCTCGACCTCTACGAGTACCTGCGCGACCACACCGACTTCGACACGAACCTCATCTGGGACAACGCCCTGCGCACGATGAACATGGAGGATCTGGTCAAGAACCTCCAGCTCACCTATGTCCTGCCTACGCAGGCGGTGATCCGCGAGCCCAAGCCGCAGAAGGTCGCCCTCATCGCGCACCTGTACTACATGGACCTCCTGGAGCCCACGCTGGCCTACGTCACGTCCATGCCCGAGGGGACGGACCTCATCCTCACCGTCGGATCCCAGGAGAAGGCGGAACTGGTGGAGGAGGCCTGCAAGGATCTTCCCTACAACGTAACCGTGCGTCTCATCGAGAACCGGGGTCGGGACGTCAGCGCGCTCCTGGTGGGCTGCAAGGACATCATTAACGACTACGACCTGGTCTGCTTCACCCATGACAAGAAGGTCACCCAGGTCAAGCCCTACTCGGTTGGGGACGGGTTCGCGATCAAGTGCTTCGAGAACCTGCTGGCCACGCGCGACTTCGTCACGAATGTCATCGCCACCTTCGATGCCGAGCCGCGTCTGGGGCTTCTCGCGCCCACCCCTCCCAATCACGGTGACTACTTCCCACTCTTCTCCATGGGGTGGGGTCCCAACTTCGAGCGCACCAAGACCCTCCTGGAGAAGGAGCTGAACCTGAACGTCCCGATCGATGAGAGCAAGTCGCCCATCGCCCCGTTGGGCACCATGTTCTGGTTCCGTCCGGCCGCCCTCAAACCTCTGTTCGACCACGACTGGACGTGGGAGGAATTCCCGCCTGAGCCGAACAATATTGACGGAACCATCCTCCACGCCATCGAGCGCGCCTACGGCTACGTCGCTCAGGCCTCCGGCTACTTCTGCGGCTGGCTCTTCTCGGACTCCTTCGCCCGCATTGAGATCACCAGCCTGTCGCACTACGTCCAGGACTTCACTCACGCAGTTGCCGAGAACGGCATTCTCGGCTACGAGGATGACATGGTGAGCAACCTCCGCAAGCGGGGCGCTGAACGCAAACGGATCAAGAAGCAGGTCGCGCGCTGGGTCCCGGCCCCCCTGCACAGGCCGCTTGTGAGAGCGTACCGGCGGGCCCGGAGGATCGGGAGGTGACAGTGGCGGATACGGCGATATCGAGCCGGCGGACGGCCGGGAGACCCAGGGTTTTCTACCTGGACCTCATCCGGGCGCTGGCCGCTGTGCTCATCGTCCTCACCCACTTCAACTATCACCTGCGTGAGCACGGAGGCGGCTACGTCCTGACCTTCCAGCCCTTCGGCGTGTACGTGGGTGCCCTGGGCGTCTCCCTGTTCCTCATCATCTCCGGTGCCGCCCTGACGTTCACCTACCGAAGGCCCATCAACCTCAAACGCTTCTACTGGAAGCGATTCCTCAACATCTACCCGATGTTCTGGACCGCCTGGTTGCTGGGGACTCTCTACTACTTCCTCATCTTCAACGGGCGGCCGCCCAACGCCGCTCCGGCGAAGTCCTTCATCTTCACACTTCTGGGAGTCGACGGCCTCGCCGCAGCCTTCGGCTGGCCCACGATGTATCTGCTGGGTGAGTGGTTCCTCGGTTTCATCCTCCTGTACTACCTCGTCTTCCCGCTGCTGCTGTGGGCCATCGACCGCTATCCGATCGTCACGGGCGCTGCCATCCTGGCGGCTTACGCCGCCACCGTGATCGTTATGCAGCGCTACTTCGCGGGCTACCCCTCGGCGATGATCCTCACGACCAGGCTCCCCGAGCTGGCCTTCGGCAGCTACTTCGTCCTCTACGTCCGTCGGGTCCACGGGGCCACCGTCATCCCGGCAGCAGCGGTCCTGGCTGTCTGCGCGATGCTCCCCAAGCAGATCCCCGAGGACGTGGGCACCACCATCGTGGGCATCTCGGTCTTCCTCATCCTCGCGGTCGCAGGCCGCTACGTGGCGATCCAGCCGGTTCGCGCCCTCGTCGGCCTGATCGCCAGGTACTCCTACCCGATCTTCCTCGTCCACCACGTGGTGATCCTGCTGGTCCTGCAGAAGGTTGACGTCTACGGCTTCTACCCCATCCAGCGCTACATACTCCTGGCGGCCGAGTTCGTCCTCATCTTCGCCCTGTCGGTGGCGTTGGAGAAGGTCACCGCTATTGTCGTCGACTTCGTCACCACAGCCTTCAAGGGCATGAGCTGGCGCCCCGAGGTGTCCGAGGTTGAGCACTGAAAGCCGTCGGCGGCCGCTGAGAGTGACGTGCAACCAGTCGGCGTGTCGAAGGCAACGGCATCTGCCGGCACGATCGGCTCTGCCAGCGCCGAGAATAGTGATGTGGTCGAGGAGCACCCTGCGCGTGCGCCGTCGGCCCGAATCGACTACCCAAGGGAGACCCTCGTGACCCGTACCTGCCTTGTCACAGGTGGTGCCGGATTCATCGGCTGCGCGATCTCGCGCGATCTGGCGGACGCCTTCGACCGCGTCGTGGCCCTGGACAACATGCACCCGCAGATCCACCCCTCCCAGGCTCGGCCCGCCGAGCTCGACGAGCGTGTGGAGCTGCGCCGGCTGGACGTGTCCCTCGCTGAAGACTGGGACGCGGTCCTGGCTGAGGCCGCACCGGATGTCATCGTCCACCTGGCCGCGGAGACCGGCACCGGCCAGTCGCTCACCGAGGCCTCCCGACACGCGAATGTCAACGTCGTCGGCACCACCCAGATGCTCGACGCCCTCGTGCGCCACGAGATCCGCCCCGACAAGATCGTCCTGGCCTCCTCCCGGGCCGTCTACGGAGAAGGGAAGTGGGTGGATGCGGAAGGGCACTTCTCCTACCCCGGGCAGCGCACCCACACGATGCTTGAGGGCGGTCAATGGGACTTCGCCGGACTGACCCCCTCGGTCCAGTCCTCCACCGAGGTCAAGGCCTCCCCGGCCAATGTTTACGCCGCGACCAAGTTCTGTCAGGAGAACCTTGTGACCTCCTGGTGCGGCTCCTTCGGTGTCACCCCGGTGCTCTACCGGCTTCAGAACGTCTACGGCCCCGGCCAGTCCCTCATCAACCCCTACACCGGCATCGTCTCCCTCTTCGCCCGCCTGGCCAAGCAGGGGCAGTCCATCCCGGTCTACGAGGACGGTCAGATCGTGCGGGACTTCGTCTTCATCGACGACGTCGCCTCCGCCATCGTGGCCGGCGTCCTGCACTCGCCGGCCGCCGTCAAGCCCTACGACATCGGCCTGGGGGAGCGGACCACCATCATGCAGGTCGCTCAGGTCATCGCCGAGCACTATGGAGCGCCCGCCCCGCACGTCACCGGCCAGTTCCGTGACGGCGACGTGCGCGCCGCCTGGGCCGACACCACGCGCGCCCGCCAGGCGCTGGACTGGGAGCCCCGGGTCGGTGTCACCGAGGGCATCAACCGGCTGTGCGACTGGATCGACGCCCAGGAGGAGGCGGGTCCATCTACGCCCACCGGCACGGCGACGGCGGTGTGAGCCTATGCAGCTGTCTCGACTGCTCCGCTCGGAGGACGCCCGCCAGACACTGGACCTCACCCTTCGGCTGACTCAGCGCTCGGTCTCCTCGGAGTTCAAGGGCACCACCCTGGGGCGACTGTGGTCCTTCATCAACCCCCTGGCCACCATCGCCATCTTCGCCCTCATCTTCGGTGTCGTCTTCCGTGGGGGAGTGCAGGAGGGCCGCAACTCCGGGATCGACTCCTTCGCCCTGTGGATCGGCATCGGGGTGCTCAGCTGGACCTTCTTCTCCAACGGCATCATGGCCTCCATGAACGCCCTCGTGAACAACTCGGGGCTCCTCACCAAGGTCTACTTCCCCCGCCAGGTCCTCATCTACTCCGCGGTGCTCTCTCTGGCCGTGGACTTCGCCTTCGAGCTGCTCGTGCTGATCATCATCGCCATGTTGATGGGCGGTCCCGGGGTCCTCCTCATGATTCCGGCGCTGTTCGTCGTCACCGTGCTGGCGGGCATGTTCGCCGTCGGACTGGGCCTCATGCTGTCCATCGCCACCGTCTATTTCCGGGACCTGGGCCACCTGTGGCAGATCTTCAACCAGATCTGGATGTACGCCTCCGGCGTCGTCTTCCCGCTGAACATGCTCGACAGCGTCCAGAACCGCCTGTTCGACGCCGGCTGGCAGATCAACGGCGCACCGATCCCCATCACGACGATCGCTCGACTCAACCCGGCCGAGACCTACCTCGAGGCCTTCCGATCCTGCCTGTACGATTTTGCCCTGCCGTCGCTACCGGTCTTCCTGGCCTGCCTGGGGTGGGCGGTCGTCATGCTCTCACTGGGCCTGGCCTTCTTCCGCCGGCACTCGGCGAGCATCGTTGAGGAGCTCTGATCAGATGGCTGCAACAACCGGATCGTCCGCATCATCAACGTCGTCGGCGCAGAGCTCCTCAGCAGCATCCTCGGCCGTGCCGGCCGTGCGCATCGAGGACGTCTCCAAGCGCTTCAGGATCTACCACCACCGCAACCAGTCCCTTAAAGGCGCTATTCTGCAGCGCAGCCGTGGCGTCTACGAGGACTTCTGGGCGCTCAAGGACATCACCTTCGACATCCCCGAGGGCAAGACCTTCGGGCTCATGGGGCACAACGGATCGGGCAAGTCCACCTTGCTCAAGTGCATCGCCAAGATCCTGTCTCCCGACTCGGGCTCCATCACCGCCCGGGGGCGCATGGCCGCCATGCTGGAGGTCGGCTCGGGCTTCCACCCCGAGCTCTCCGGGCGGGAGAACATCTTCCTCAACGGCGCCATCCTGGGGATGAGCCGAAAGGAGATCGAGGCCAAGTTCGATGACATCGTCGACTTCTCCGGGGTGGGTGAGTTCATCGATCAGCCGGTGAAGAACTACTCCTCGGGCATGTACGTGCGCCTGGGCTTCTCCGTGTCCATTCACGTCGAGCCGGAGATCCTCCTGGTCGACGAGGTCCTGGCCGTCGGTGACATGGAGTTCCAGGAACGGTGCATGGACAAGTTCGCCGAGTTCCGCGAAGACGGCCGCACCGTCGTCGTCGTCTCCCACGGCCTGGAGCAGATGCGCACCTTCTGCGACGAGGTCGCCTGGCTCGACCACGGTCGGCTCAAGGAGGTCGGCCCGGCCCCCGAGGTGATCGACAAGTACTCCGATGTCACCCACGGAGCCAAGAAGGTCAAGGAAGGACAAGGCGTCCGCTTCGGCAGTGGCGAGGCCCAGATCAGCCGCATCGAGCTGCTTGACCGCAGGGGCCGGCCAGTGGGTTCCATGCGTACCGGGGACGAGGCCACCATTCGCCTTCACTACCGCTGCGAGGAGACGATTGAGAAGCCCATCTTCGGCTGCTCCATCGACACCCGTGAGGGCATCTTCGCCTGGGGACTTCACGGCCTCGACGACGACTTCCAGCCCGAGAGGATCGAGCCGGGCGAGGGGACCGTGGACGTCTCCATTCCCGCGATGATGCTGCGGCCGGGTGCCTACCTCATCTCCGCCTCCATCTCCCCCTGGCAGCTCTCCAGCGTCATCGACGCCTACCAGAAGGCCACCTCCTTCGACATCGTCCCGGGGCCACGCATGGAGTCCGGGGGGCTGGTGGCTCTGGGGGCACACTTCGAGCGAATCACCCCGCCGCGCCCCATGGTGAAGCACACGAGGAACAGCTGAGGCTCGGCAGGGCGGGCAGGGCCTCAGCTCAGCCTCGCCGAATCCTCTTGATGTGCTGAGCCACGGTGCGGAAGAAGGGCTTGACCGAGGCCTCAACGCGATCGATCTTCGCACTGATGTCGTAGGTCTGATACAGGACCTGTTGCGTCGTGCTGCGCAACTCGTCGCGCAACTCGTCGCGCAGCTCGCCGCGCAGCTGGTCGATGCCCGAACCCAGGTTGTGCACGGCCCCCTTGAGGTGCTCGATCTCCTTGTCCTGATGCTCCAGTCTCTCCCAGAGACGGCGGTAGTACTCCGCGGAGACCAGCAGGAGACCCAGGTTCTCAGAGCCCGCCAGCACGCCCTGTCGAGCGGAGACCGTGGCCTCGGCGCCCTCCAGGGACAGGCGGGCATAGCGGTCCCGGATGGCGAGGTTGTCGGTGCGGTGATGGACGGCGTCGACGACGACGGAGTTGCCCATCGTCCCGTCGGTGGAGTCGCGATGGTGCCAGTGGGCCAGCGGCTCCCCGTTGATGAAGCCCACCGGGGAGGTTGCCAGCAGACGCAGGTTGAAGTCCCAGTCGGCCTGGGTCAGCAAAGACCCGTCCCAGTGACCGATACGGTCGGCCACCTCGCGGCGGATGAGCTGCGAGATCGGCGGGACGTAGTTGGACACCATCGTGTCGATGAGGGTCCAGCTCTCCTTGTCCTCCTCCAGCACCCATCGGCCTCGCTCGACCAGCCCTTCCTGTGTGACCGTCTCACTGATCACGTCGCAGCGCGCCGCCACGGCGCCGTGCTCGAGGTGCTCATCGAGGTGGGCCACGCAGGCGGCCAGGAAGTCGGGCTCCCAGGAGTCGTCGTCGTCATGGATCGCGAAGAACTCGCAGGAGGAGACGGCCAGGCCATCCTCCAGGGCGGCCTCGCGCCCATGAGAGGTCTCATTGGTGACCACCCGGGTGCGCTCCCTCAGCCACTGGGGGGCACTGGCCAGAGCGCTCTCCACGGGTTCGGTGCTTCCGGCGTCATTGACGATGACGAGCTCGAGGTCCTGGAAGGACTGCGCCCCGATCGAATGGAGTGCTCGGTTCAGCAGTATGGGACGGTTACGGGTCCGGGTCACCACGGTGACTCGTGGCGATTGTGTGGCGGGTCCAGCCATGTCAGGAGGTCCTCCTTGATCCGATGCGTGTGCAGCGTGCTTGACGGTACTGCCCGGTGACGCGGAGCGTCTGACGACGTCGGTTCGGTAACTGTAACGGTTAGGGGTACGAACGGCGTAGTCGCGTGCCGCAATCACTGGCGACTCGACGAGTCCCTCGCCCGCCGACGCAGCTCGCGCGGCAGACCGGCGACGGCCTGAACAAGTCCCGCCACCACCGGGCCGCGCTGCGGCCCCCGCAGGGAACGCACCAGCGTACGGGCCAGCGCCTGCACCACCACCGGGGCAGGGCTGTGGGCGGCGGCCGTCAGAATCCGGTTGCGGGCGTTGACCCGGATGAACATCGGTGAGTCGGTGCCTGAGGACGAGGCGTGCTCGTGGCGCGCCACCGCCTCACGCACGTAGACGACTCTCCAACCGCGCTCACGCAGGCGCCAGGACAGATCCGTGTCCTCGTAGTACATGAACAGGTCCTCGCGGAAGCCCCCCAGGGCCTGCCACGCCTCACGCCGGATCGCACAAGCGCCCCCGCACAGGCCGAAGACCTCGCTGGGGGAGTGCTCCCGCTCGGCGGGCACCAGCCAGTCCCGGTCATAGCCGTTGCCCGAGGCGTCCACCAGGTTGCCCGTGGAGTTGACCAGGACCTCCCCCTCGCCGCGGGCAGCGGCCTCGTCGTCGAGCCGGGTCCACCGCCCGGTGCGCGGGGAGACGAGTGCGTCCTGCTGCCCCGGGACGGCCGGCATCCAGCGGCCGGCCAGCAGAATCCGCGCCGTCGCCGCGGCCGGAGCCACTGCGGACGGCGGGTCGCTCAGAGGGGCCAGGAGCGCCTCGAGGAAGCCGGACTCGGCCACCGCGTCATTGTTGAGCAGGACGAGGACATCCTCAGCCATGCCCCGGGCGCCGAGGTTGACGCCGGCACCGAAGCCCCGGTTCTCGCTCGACTCGACCACCGTGAGCCCCTCCCGGCGCAGGCGCCCGGCCGAGCCGTCACCGGAGGCGTTGTCCACGACGACGAGCCCGTCCCCGTCTCCCAGCTGCTCACGGATGGAGCGGGCCGCCCGGATCGTCAGCTCGGTCTGGCGCCAGTTGACGATGACGACGCGAGCTGAGGGACGCCTGACGGGCTGGGTCACACCGCACCCCCGATGAGGGCGTGATAGACCTCCGTGTGCGCGGCGGCGCAGGCCTCCCAGGTGAAGGTTCGGGCGCGCTCGCGGCCGGCCTCGGCCAGCTCGTCGTGCTCTGCTCCAATGGCCCGGGCGAGCCGGCCGGCGATCTCACGCGGCGAAGCGGGGTCGGCCAGCAGGCCGGCCTGTCCGCACACCTCGGCCATGCAGGTCCCGGCGCTGGTGACCACCGGGGTTCCGTAGGCCATGGCCTCCAGGACCGGCAGGCCGAAGCCCTCCCAGATGGAGGGGAAGCAGAAGGCGCGGGCGCCGCTGTAGGCGGCCGCCAGCTCGTCGTCGTCGAGCCTGCCGGTGACGTG
Organism: Actinomyces sp. HMSC075C01; assembly: GCF_001812965.1. Taxonomy (NCBI): domain Bacteria; kingdom Bacillati; phylum Actinomycetota; class Actinomycetes; order Actinomycetales; family Actinomycetaceae; genus Actinomyces; species Actinomyces sp. HMSC075C01. The sequence goes on along the minus strand of NZ_KV810996.1, from coordinate 42,949 downwards.
GACCCGATCACCCAGTCGGGTCAGCAGTTCGCGCTCGGCGGCGTCGTCGCCCCAACCGGCCGGACCGACGAGGACCAGGTCGAGGCCGCCGGCGTCGTCGTGCTCCTCGATGAGCAGTGCGAAGGCCCGCAGCAGTCCCAGCAGGTTCTTGCGGGGCTCGCGCGTACCCGTCCACAGGATGTAGTCGCGCGTGAGGCCCCGGGTGGCCCGGAAGCCCCGGATCTGCTCCTCGGTGACGGCACGGGTGCGCACTCCGTGCGGGATGACGTAGAGGCGGGCGGCGTCGATGCCCGCCGCGATGCAGTCGTCAGCGGTGGCCTGGGAGGGGACGACGATGGCGCTGGCCTCGGTAATGACTCGCTCCAGGCAGCGGCTGAAGTAGGCGTTGCCGCGCGCGGTGAAGTGCTCGGGTGAGCGCAGGAAGGCCAGGTCGTGCACGGTGACGACCAGCGGCAGCGAGGTGGGGGGCAGTGCCCAGGTCGTGGCGTGAATGAGCTGGGCGCCGGGCAGGATGGACTCGGCCCGAGGCAGCCCCAGACGGTTCCAGGACTCGTACAGTGCGGTGCGAGGCAGGTGGGAGGAGCGTATGGGCATCGGTGGTAGACCGACCTGGCGGGGTGAGGCAGCCCCCTGGTGATGGGCAGTGATCCCGGCCACGGGCACCCGCCGGGCGCGCAGGGCCTGGGCGAGCTCGACGATGTAGGTGCCCGAGCCCCCGGGGACGGGCTGCCACAGCTGCTCCACCACCATGCCCACCCGGGGGCCGCGGGGACGAGCCGGTGGGCGTGAGCCGTTGACGGTGGAGGACGTGGTGCGGGAGACGGGGGAGAGGGAAGGAGCCGGGGAGTGCGCCGGGCGGGAAGGATCTGCGCTCATGGGCTCAGAGTACGAGGTGAACGCGCGCGGCGCGGTAGCCTGCCGTCATGAAGGTTCTTCTTGATGCGACGGCGATCCCGGCTGATCTCGGAGGCGTGGGGCGCTATGTCGACGACCTTGTCCCCGAGCTCATCGCCTGCGGCGTCAAGCTGGCCATGGCCGTCCAGCAGCGGGACGTGGCGCACTTCTCCACCAAGGTGCCGCGCGCCCACCTCTTCCCGGTCTCGCAGTCCATGGAGTCGCGCGGCGCCCGGATGGCCTGGGAGCAGACGGGGCTACCGGCACTCATCCACCGGATCCGCCCCGATGTCCTGCACTCGCCCCACTACACCTTCCCGGCCCTGCACCAGGTGCCCGTGGTCGTCACCCTCCACGACGCCACGTTCTTCTCCCACCCGCAGGCGCACTCGCCCATCAAGCAGAAGTTCTTCACCAACGCCATCCGCCGGGCCGTGCGGCGGGCCGACGCGCTGGTCGTCCCCTCGCAGGCCACCCGCGACGAGACCATCAAGTACGTCGGTGGCGACTCCGAGCGCTTCCACATCGCCTACCACGGTGTGGACACCTCCGTGTTCCATCCGGTCGACGACGCTGAACGGGCCCGCGTGGCCGCCTCCCTCGGGCTGGAGGGCCGACGCTACATCGGCTTCCTGGGGACCCTGGAGCCCCGCAAGAACGTTCCCAACCTGGTGCGCGCCTGGGCCAGCGTCTTCCGCGACTGCGAGGACGCCCCGGCCCTGGTCCTGGCCGGCGGACCCGGGTGGGATGAGGACATCGAGCCCGCCCTGGCCCAGGTGCCCCGGCACCTGACCGTCCTGAGGCCCGGCTACCTGCCCCTGGAGGACCTGCCCGGGTTCCTGTCCGGATGCGAGATCCTGGCTTATCCCTCCATCGGTGAGGGCTTCGGTCTGCCGGTCCTGGAGGCCATGGCCTGCGGGGCCGCCGTCCTGACCACCCGCGAGCTGAGCCTTCCGGAGGTCGGGGGCGACGCCGTCGCCTACTGCGGATCGGACCCCCAGGCCATCGCCAGGGGCCTCGTGGTCCTGGACGCCCAGCCCCAGCGGCGCCAGGAGCTGGGGGTCGCCGCCCTGGAGCGGGCCGCCGAGTTCACCTGGAGGGCCTCCGCCCAGGCGCACGTCGAGGCCTACCACGCCGCCATGGGACGCTGATCTCCGTGCCGGTGGCGTGCAGCAGTCGTTGTCCTCAGTGATATCGGCCGAGACGGCCGGCGCACTCGTGTAATGTTCATCGACAGGTTGATGACTCTTATGAGACGTCAGCAGGACAACGCTCGGTGGGAAGGAAGAGACGGCCAGTGAACGAGATCATGCCTCTGCAGACTGAGGGGACCTCCCTCCCTCGTGCCGGGCGCGAAGAAGGGAAGACGCGCGGACGTGTTCTCGTCACCGGCGCCAACGGTCAGCTGGGGCGTGCGCTCATGGCCCTGCTGCCGCAGGCGGGCTTCGATCCCACCGGCGTCGACCTGCCCGAGGTGGACATCTCGGATGCGGCCGCCATGTCCGCCTGGGACTGGTCGGGGTACGACATCATCATCAACGCTGCGGCCTGGACCAACGTGGACGGGGCGGAGACCCCTGAGGGCCGTCGGCTGTCCTGGCGGGCCAACACGGTCGGCCCGGTCAACCTTGCCCGAGCGGCCGTCCAGCACGGCCTGACCCTGGTGCACCTGTCCACCGAGTACACCTTCGACGGCGTGACGGCTGTCCACACCGAGGAGGAGACCCCCTCACCGCTGGGCGTCTACGGCCAGTCCAAGGCGGCCGGGGACGCCGCCGTCAGTGTCTGCCCCCGGCACTACCTGGTGCGCACCTCCTGGGTGGTCGGCGATGGCAAGAACTTCGTCAAGACGATGCTCTCCCTGGCCGAGCGCGGTATCAGCCCACGGGTTGTGGCCGACCAGACCGGGCGCCTCACCTTCGCCTCCGATCTGGCAGCCGGCATCATCCACCTCATCACCTCGGGCGCCGAGTTCGGCACCTACAACCTCTCTGGTGACGGCCCGATCCTCTCCTGGGCCGATATCGCTAAGCGGGTCTATGAGAAGGCCGGCCACAGCCCCGACGAGGTCACTCCCGTCACCACTGAGGAGTACTACGCCGGTCAGGAGGGGATCGCGCCGCGGCCACTGAGCTCGGTCCTGGACCTGGCGAGGATCAAGGCCACAGGTTTCAGTCCGGCTGACTCCACGGAGCGTCTGAACGTTTATCTTCAGGGCCTGCTGTAGGTTGTCCCTCGTGGGATTGCATCCCTCTCATCCCTTCTTATCCCTGTTCCTGTCGGAGATCTGTATGAGACGTGAGCTCACCACATACTCACGACTGCCCATGAGTCGCATAAAGACCGGGGCAACGTTATCCCGGCGCCCGGCACTGGTCGGTGGGCTTCTCCTGGTTCTCATGCTGCTGACCGGACTCGGGTGGGCGGTGTCCTCGCCGGTGGAGTCGTCTCCCGATGAGGACTTCCACCTGGGGAGCATCTGGTGTCCCCGCCCAGCGGGGAAGTACTGCCAGACCAGTGTGATGAACGGTGATCCGGTGGTCCGGGTCCCGGTTGCCGTGTCGGACGACTCGATGAAGTGCTACAACTTCCAGCCGGATAGATCGGCGAGGTGTGCGCTCGGCTATCGCGACTCGGAGATGGCGTGGACCAAGCGCTTTGATGATAGCGGGGCGTACCCGATCGGTTACTACCACTTTCACCACCTCTTCGTCGGCAAGGACGTACAGACCTCGGTCCTGGTGATGCGCACCGTCAACGTGCTCATCGCCGTGGCGCTTCTGGGGGCGGTCGGCTTCTGTGCGCCACAGCGCCTGAGGCGACCATTCGTGGGTGCGATCGCCGCCTCCTGGGTGCCGATGGGTATCTACTTCATCGCCTCCAACAACCCCAGCTCCTGGTCCCTCTCAGGGCTGTTGGCCTACTCCGCGGCGACGTATATGGCCACCCAGCAGAAGGGGCGCCGGCGTACTGTGCTGGTGATCTGCGCAGTAATCGGTGCCGTCATGTGTCTGACGTCCCGATACGACTCCGCATTCTTCCTCCTCGTCGTCGGCCTCGCCCTGCTCTTCGTGGTGCCATGGAAACGCGGAGGATGGATAGGGCTGGGAGCCCTGAGCGGAGTGTCCCTCCTTGGGGTCGGCACCTTCATGGCCTCGTCCCAGGTGTCGAAGATCAGTTACTTCCTGAGCGCTTTTGAAACGTCAGATCCCGCAAAATCTGCCAGCAAGCAGTCGTTCTTCGAGAGGCTCATCATTGGGCTGGAGAGCGCCCCGAAGTATCTTGGTGGATTCTGGGGCCACACATGGACCCCGGGGTGGTACGACGTTCCTCTGGAAACTCGAACCCCCTACGTGCTCACCATTATGGCGGCCGGCGCTTTCGTGGCCATCGCCTTACGCCGTGGCGGGTGGCGGAAGTGGACCTCCATGGCGATCATCGTGGGGGCGATGGTCCTCCTTCCTGCCGTGTTCTACGCGAACGGGGCCATGAAACACATCGAGCTCTACCAGGCCCGGTACATCTTCCCGCTGCTGGCCCCCACCTTCTTCCTCATGCTGGCCGTTGACCAGGATGAAGACGCGTGGTTCACGGTTCCGCAGGCCGTCTGGGTCACCGTCTGCGCTTCGCTGTGTCAGGCAATCACCCTCCATACGCTGCTGCTGCGATTCGTCCAGGGAATCCACGAGCGGTGGGAGCTCAATCTCAACAAGCACATCGAGTGGTGGTGGAGCGTGCCGGTCTCGCCCATGATGGTCTGGTTCCTCACGACATGCTTCGCCACTGCGGCTCTAGGAGTCGCCATGGCGATGCTGACGCGTGCACCTCAGGGGCAAGAGGAGCCGCAGGATTCGTAAGCATTGTGGGTGGGTGGCGCCATGGCGCCACCCACCCACAATGCATGAGGAGAGGAGCGCGCTGGACGCTCCAGCGGGTACCTCAGGACTGCTGGTTCTCCAGCAGGCCCAGGAGGTAGGCGCCATACCCGGACTTCACCAGGGGCTCGGCGCGCTGGCGCAGGCCCTCGTCGTCGATGAAGCCCATGCGCCAGGCGACCTCCTCGGGGGCGCCGATGTTGAGGCCCTGACGGTGCTGGACGGTACGGATGAAGCCGGTGGCGTCGGCCAGGGAGTCGAAGGTGCCGGTGTCGAGCCAGGCGGTGCCGCGGGGCAGGACCTCCACGGTGAGCCTGCCGGCCTCCAGGTAGGTGCGGTTGACGTCGGTGATCTCGTACTCGCCGCGGGCGGAGGGCTTGAGGTTCTTCGCGATCTCGACGACGTCGTTGTCATAGAAGTACAGGCCGGGAACGGCGTAGTTGGAGCGGGGCTGGGCCGGCTTCTCCTCGATGGAGATCGCCTTGAAGTTCTCGTCGAACTCGACCACGCCGTAGGCCGTGGGGTCGGCGACCTGGTAGGCGTAGACGACACCGCCGTCGGGGCTGGTGTGGCGGCGCAGCTGGGTGCCCATGCCGGGGCCGTAGAAGATGTTGTCGCCCAGGACCAGGGCGGCGCTGTCATCGCCGATGAAGTCGGCGCCCAGCACGAAGGCCTGAGCCAGGCCGTTGGGCTCCTGCTGAACCGTGTAGGACAGGTTGACGCCGAGCTGGGAGCCATCGCCCAGGAGGCGGTGGAAGGAGGGGGCGTCGTGGGGGGTGGTGATGACCAGGACGTCCTGGATCCCGGCGAGCATGAGGGTGCTCAGCGGGTAGTAGACCATCGGCTTGTCGTAGACGGGGACCAGCTGCTTGGAGGTCCCCAGGGTGATCGGGTTGAGTCGCGTGCCGGAGCCTCCGGCCAGAATGATTCCTCGCATACCCCAAGCATGACCCATTCCGGCCTCGAATGGCGCCAGGATCGAGCGGATCGGGAGCTCTTCTCCGTGGTTCACGGCACGTTCCGTCCCTGGCGGCCCCGTCTGAGGGGTGTCGAGCAGGCCGCGCCGATAGACTCGCACGGCGGCGCCTCGCAGACACGGTGGCGCCGAGACCGAGACCAGTGCGCACAGAAGGGGCCATCAATGGGGCAGATCGAGCTGGGCAAGCCGCTCGCCATCGAGCAGACGCCGATTCCGGGATTCCTGCGGATCGACCTGACTGTTCACGGGGACAACCGCGGCTGGTTCAAGGAGAACTGGCAGAGGGAGAAGATGCTGGCCCTGGGGCTGCCGGACTTCGGGCCGGTTCAGAACAACATCTCCTTCAACAACGAGGTCGGGGTCACCCGCGGCATCCACGCCGAGCCCTGGGACAAGTTCGTCTCGGTGGCCACCGGCCGCGTCTTTGGCGCCTGGGTGGACCTGCGCGAGGGGCCCTCCTTCGGAGCCGTCTACACCTGCGAGATCGACCCGTCGGTGGCGGTGTTCGTGCCTCGGGGCGTGGGCAACGCCTATCAGACGCTGGAGCCGGGCACCGCCTACACCTACCTGGTCAACGACCACTGGTCGCCCGAGGCCCAGTACACCTTCCTCAACCTGGCCGATGAGACGGTGAACGTGCCCTGGCCGATCGCACTGAGTGAGGCCATCCTCTCCGACAAGGACAAGGCGCACCCCCGCCTGGCCGACGTCACCCCCTTCCCGGCTCCCGGGGCCCAGGCCTAGGACGTGCCCGCGTACCGGTACGGTGAGGCACTATGAGACGACTTGAGCCGGCGCGCCAGCGGTACGCCTGGGGGTCGACCTCGGCCATTCCTGCTCTCCTGGGCAGGGCCGAGGACGGCGCCCCCTGGGCCGAGGCCTGGTACGGATCCCACCCGGCCGGTCCCGCCCAGGTCGCCGAGGGCGGCGTGCTGTCCGAGCTCATCGACGCCGAGCCGGAGCGTCTCCTGGGTGAGGACATCATCTGGCGCTTCGGGCGCCGGCTGCCCTTCCTCCTCAAGCTCATCGCTCCCGAGCAGCCCCTGTCCCTCCAGGTCCACCCCAGTCAGGCCCAGGCCGCCGAGGGCTACGCCCTGGAGAACGAGGCGGGCATCGCGCTGGACCACCCCTGCCGCAACTACAAGGACACGAACCACAAGCCGGAGATGGTCCTGGCCCTCACCCGCTTCCAGGCCGTTGCCGGCTTCCGGGCCCCGCGCCGCGCCGTCGAGGTCCTCTCCGGGCTGGACAGCCCCCTGGCCCGCCGGATGCGACGCACCCTGCGTCTCAACCCCACCCGCTACGGCATCCGGCAGGTCTTCTCCGACGTCGTCTCGGCCGCCACCCGTCCAAGCCCCCAGGAGATCGACGCCCTCGTCGCTGAGATCGCCGCCAGGTTCGAGGCCGGTACCTCCCCGTCGCTGCGGGTGGACTCCAACGTCGTGAAGATGGCCGGCACCTTCCCCGGAGACCCCGGCATCGCCGCCGCGCTCCTGCTCAACCCCGTCACGCTGCAGCCCGGTGAGGCACTGTTCGTGCCCGCGGGAAGCGTGCACGCCTACATCTCCGGTCTGGGCGTGGAGGTCATGGCCTCCTCGGACAACGTGCTGCGCGCCGGACTGACCGCCAAGCACATCGACGTCCCCGAGATGCTGGCCTGCGTCGACTACGTGGCGGCGCCGCCGGTGCGTCCGGCCCCCGAGTACCTCTCTCGCGCCACCCGCGCCTACTACGCGCCGGTGGACGACTTCGAGCTCATGGTCACCACCGTGGTGGCCGCCGACGGGCGCCTGCCGGTCCCCGGACGGGGGCCGCGCATCCTCCTGGCCGTCGAGGGCGCCATGACCCTGGTGTCCCAGGCCGACTCCCAGACCCTCGCCCAGGGCGAGGCCGTGTTCGTTGGTGCCGACGAACGCAGCCTGTTCGTGGAGGGGGAGGGGACCCTCGTCCAGGCCGACGTCCCCTGACCCCGGTGCTCAACGGGGCGTCAGCGTGACTGGGACCCGCCGACCCACTCGGTGATGCCCTCCTGCCGGACGGCGGCCGCGGCGACGTCGTCACCCGCCTCGGGGGTGAGAACCACTGCCGTGCGCCCGGTGCGCCAGGCGACCAGGACCTCCTGGAGCATCTGGGCCGTGTCGGGGCTGCGCACCAGGACGGCACGCGAGGCGGAGGCCTTGTCGGCCCCCGTGGATGCGCCGGCCGCCTCGACCCGGGCCACCAGCTGGGCGCGCGTGAGGATGGTGGGCCCGTCGCCCGACGGGACGGTGCCCGCAGGAGCGCCCGGATCCGCAGGCACTGCCATCTCAGCGGTCAGGTCACTGAGGCACGTCAGGTCGCCAGCGGCGCTCACCGGAGTGAAGTGGTCGGGATAGTGCATGAGGTCGGCGGCGCCGTCGAGCACGAGAGCGGGCAGGTCGCCCGGCCAGCGCAGCGCCAGCGAGGCGGACGGGACCAGCACCTGCGCCTCGGCCTCCTCGCAGAGGCTCTCCGGGGTGAAGGCCACGCTCAGCTCGGGGACGAGGCCGGCGGCACGGATCTCCTCGCTGCTCCCCAGGAGCACACTGCGCCCCGCCAGCCACGTACCGCACGCCCAGGCGACGGTCCGCCAGTGAGGAGGGAGTGCCACATGGACTCCATCACCGGGTGCCGACTCCGATGTGACGAATCCCGCGGTCTTCGCCAGCCACATGGACAGGACGTGGCCGGTCAGCTCGACTCGTTCGTCGATTCCATAACAAATGAGCCACGGCCTGTCGGCATCCTGAGGACCGGGGAGCAGCGGCAGCAGGGGATCTGGCATGACCCCGATTGAAGCAGATCCACGGACTTTCAGGAACCTCCCTGGTAATGTCCAGTCGGTCGGGGCAATGTGTCACCATGCGTCAGGCGCCCTGAAATTCTCTGGAACACCGTGGGTATTTCTGCTGTCAGTCAGGTAGCGGGAGCCTCTCAGGAGATTTGTAGGAAGTCAACATATGGTGGCAACCAGATGGGGGTATTCCTTGATATATCAAGGAATGATGTCGACGGTCACGAGAGGGTGAAGTTTCCCTCCCCGGCTTGACTGGCCTTGTCTCACACGCATGTAATTCTTACTGGCAAGAAGCTCGGATCGAAGGGAGGCCGGCATGTGGAACATCCTCGGCGACGGCCCACTGAAGCACCCAGAGGAGCCTGACGCGGAGGTGCTGTCACTCCTCTTCGGTGGCGGTGACGACGTCGATGAAGGTCCTCTGGCGTGGCAGGAGCGCGCTCTGTGCGCTCAGACGGACCCTGAGGCCTTCTTCCCTGAGAAGGGCGGTTCCACACGCGAGGCCAAGCGAGTCTGTGCGACTTGCGAGGTTCGCGAGGAGTGCCTCGAGTACGCCCTCGCCAACGACGAGCGCTTCGGTATCTGGGGCGGCATGTCGGAGCGCGAGCGGCGCAAGCTCAAGCGTCGCGCAGTATGACCCCCGCCGGCTCCACACAGGGAGCCAGTCGGGTAGGAGCCCTGGCCGTCGTCGTGTCGGCCGGGGCGAGCCCGTTTCTGGCGCAGACACTGTCCGCGATCACCTCACAAACCTGCGCGCCCGACGTCGTCCTCGTCGTCGATGTCGCCTCGCGAGCCAACGGGCTGGGGGACGGGACCCCGATCGAGGAGCTCGTGGAGCGGTCGGGGCTGGATACCGTCACCGCGGTGCGCGTCGTCAGGGCCAAGGAGGCCAAGAACTTCGGAGACGCCGTCTCCCGGGGGCTGACCGCCTACGCCGGACTCGTGGCCGCCGGCAACCGCAAGCGCCGCAGCTCGGAGGGCGCCGACGGCGCAGAGGGTTCGGATGGCGAGGCCACCTCGAACGGGCCGCGCACCTCGGTGCGGGACCTGCTGCTGTCGGGCTCGGGTCCCATCACTGGCCCCACCGGGGCGCTGTCACCGATCACCGCCTACGAGCAGCGGCTCGTGGCTCCCACCGAGGCCGCCCCGGAGATGCCGGAGCACCAGGTGTGGTTCTGGCTGCTCCATGACGACTCCGCCCCAGCTGAGGACTGCCTCGAGCGGCTGCTCACTGCCGCGACCAATGCGCGCTCCGTGGGAGTCGTCGGGCCCAAGCAGGTGGGCTGGGACAACCCCGAGCTGCTTCTGGAGGTCGGGCTGCGCGCCACCGCCTCGGCCCGGCGCGCCAACGACATCGTCCCCGGCGAGGTCGACCAGGGCCAGCACGATGACCGCAGCGATGTCCTGGCCGTGGGAACCGCCGGCGCCCTCGTCGACCGGGCCGTGTGGGAGGAGATCGGCGGCATCGCCCCGTGGCTCGGCCCCTTCGGCGACGGTCTGGAGTTCTCGCGCGCCGCGCGCCTGGCCGGATACCGCGTCATCGTCGAACCCACGGCCGTCATCCGCCACCGACGGGCCTCCTACCAGGGGCTTCGCCGCCCCGCGTCCGTCTCGCACTCCTCCGGTGCGCAGCCCCGCACCGACGCCGAGGCCATCGAGGTCGCGCTGCCCGAGCCCGACCCGGAGAGGTCCTTCCGGGCCCGGCGCAGCGCCCAGCTCACCAACTGGGCGGCCTTCTCCGCCCGGCCCATCGGCCTGCTGCTGACCTGGTTCGTCATCCTCGGACTCATGCGCTTCGTGTGGCGCCTGGCCTCCAAGGCGCCGGCGCTGGCCCGCGACGAGCTCGGTGCGGCTCTGGCCGTGGCCGGACGCGGCCGACGGGTCAGGGCCGCCAGACGCCGGCTCGCTCAACACACCAAGGTGCCCGCATCCGCGCTGGGGCGCCTCTACGCCACGGCGGCCGAGATCCGCGGGGTGCGCCGCGACCGTACCCGCCAGGAGCGCGAGCGTCGCGCCCGTGCGGCAGCTCCCAGCGAGCTCGAGCTGCGCGAGCTCGCCGCACTGGCCCGCAGCCGGCGCCGCACCCTGAGCGCGGTCATGGTGCTGGTGCTGGTACTGAGCACCTACGGCCTGTCCCGGCTGCTGCTGACCCGCTCCATCACCGGTGGGGCCCTGCCCCTGTTCAGCGGTGACTGGCGTCAGATGTGGGACAGCGCCTGGAGCACCTGGATCGCCACCGCGGACGGATACCCGGGCGGCGTCACCCCGTTGCTGGCCATCCTGGCCCTACCGGCGGCCCTGGGAAGACTGGTGGGTCTGGAGACCAGCGCGCTCATCAGCGCCCTGGTTCTCCTGGCCCTGCCTCTGGCGGCGCTGGGGGCGTGGTTCGCCGCCGGCACGATGACCCGGAAGGTGGTGCTACGGGCCTGGGCGGCACTCGTGTGGGCCCTGTCCCCCAGCCTCCTGCTCGCCCTGGGCCAAGGGCGCCTCGGCGCTCTCCTGGTCCACCTCGTCCTGCCCTGGGCGCTGCTGGCCCTGGCCCGCGCGGTAGGCGCCGACCGACGGGACCTCGTTCTGTCCGGACTGGTGGGCGCCCACCTGCTCACCGACGAGGAGCGCGCCGAGCTCGACCGCTTCTCCACCGAGAAGGTCACCGACCTCGCCCACCTGGATGAGGAGGCGCAGGCCGAAGCGCAGGCCGACTCGAGGGCCGAGGGCACTGAGGATGCTGCGGACGCAGTGAATGCAGTGAATGCTGAGGACGATGCCGAGCCCGCCCAAAACGGGGAGGCTGACAGTAACCCCGCCCCGGATGACGCCTCGGACGATGAGGCTCATGACCGCGGTGAGGATGAGCAGGAGACCGGCCGAGCGGCCCGGGCCCAGGCCGCACGGGAGGCCGAGGTCGACCTGCCTCCCACCGAGAAGTACGGCTACGGGTCGGCGACGGCCGCCGCAGTCGCAGGACTGCTGCTGAGCGTCGTCGTCGCGGCCGTCCCGGCCACCGCCGCCGTGCTGGCCGTCATCATCCTGCTGCTGTCGGTGACCACCCGACGCGGGTTCAAGCTCGTCCTCACCCTGGTGCCCATGCTGGTCACCGCCGCCCCGGCCTGGTGGGGCGCCTGGCTCCTGGGCCGGAGCGCAGGGTGGGCCGAAGGGGTCCGGCTGCTGCTGACCGACATCGGCCTGCCCGTCTCCGCACCGGCGCCGAGCAGCCTCGACCTGCTGGTCGGCTCCCCGATGGACCTGGACGCCCTTGTGTCCTCCGGGGCCCTGGGCGCCCTGCTGCGGGTACTGCTCGCGCTGGTCCCGGCCCTGGGCGTCATCGGGCTCTTCGTCTCCCGGCGCGTCCGGGTGGCCCGCACCGGCATCCTCCTGGCCGTGGGCGGCCTCCTCCTGGCCGGGCTATGCCTGCGCACCCCGACCGGGCTGGGCCCGGACGTCGACGGAAGCGGCCTGGCTCCCGTCAACGGGTGGTCCGGGGCCGGTCTCTCCCTGGCGCTGAGCGGCTTCCTCGCAGCGGCCCTGACCGCCGGAGAGACCATCTGGGCCCTGCTCGGGCAGCGTTCCAGAGGCGACCGTCGCGCCCTGGAGCGCAGGAGCCGGAAGGATGCCGACGCGGCCTCCTGCCCGGCAGGTGGCCCCACGGCGAGGCGGAGGCGATCGCGCCGCCTCACAGCGGCCTTCACGACGGCCGCCTGCCTCGTCCTGCTCGCCCCGGTGGTGGTCGGCGGCGTCTGGTCCTACCAGGCCCACCGCGCCAGCAACCCGCGGGTCCTGGCGCTGCACTCCACGCCCCAGCAGATCCCGCTCATCGCCGAGCAGTTCCAGGGCTCGCAGGCGGCCGGAAGAGTCCTCAGACTCACCTCCACGCCGCAGGGGCTTCAGGCCACCATCTGGCGCGGGCCCGGCACCCAGGTCAGCGACGTCCTGCCCGGAGCGGTCAACGTCGAGGCGCGCACCCGTGCCGCAGCGGCGCTGGTCGACCCCGGACTCAGGCCCAGTAAGGACGGTCGGCGGACCAGGCCCACCAGCGCCTCCTCAGGTCAGGCTCTCGTCCTGGACGATCCCGCTGACGCCGAGCTCGCCCAGATCGTCACCCGCGCCACCGCCGGCCAGGACAAGGGGGCCGCCGACGCCCTGGCGGCCCACGGCATCGCCGTCGTCCTGCTCGATGACCAGGAGGGTGACGCCGTCACCGCCGAGGCCCGCGTGGGCCTGGCCTCGACGCCCGGACTGGAGCAGCTCGCCCAGACCGCCTCGGGCAACTCCTGGCGGGTCACGTCCTCGGCGCACCCCGACTCGGCCCGCCTGAGCCTCCTGGACTCCGGTGGCGAGGTCACCCCGGTCGCCTCCACCGGTGCCGGTTCGGGGACCCGCACCCGGATTCCCGCCGGAGCCGGCCCCCGCACCCTCGTCATGGTGGAGCGCTCCGACGCCGGCTGGAGCGCCACCCTCGACGGCCGCCGCCTTGAGGCCACCACGGTTCGCGCCCAGGACGGCAGCTGGAAGCAGGGCTTCGCGGTCGGCTCCGAGGGCGGGGAGCTGGTGGTCACCCACACCCGCAGGTCCACTGCCGCCGCGACCTACACGATCTGGGCCGTCTGGGCCCTGACGCTGGTGGCGGCACTGCCCCTGCGACGCGGAAAGGAGACGGCCTCATGACTCAATCCCGTCAGGACGACGCCGACAACCAGCAGGAGCCACCGGAGAAGTCCGAGCCCCAACCCCCGCAGCACGAGTCGACGAGCCCGGGCCCGCAGCAGGCCGACAACGAGACCGACGACGAGCGCGCGGACGAGCGCGCGGACGAGGGCGCTGACAGCCCCGCCGGCCAGGATCAGGACTCGGGCAGCGCCTCCACCGACGAGGCCGCTGACGACGCCTCCCGCACCGATGCCGTGGCGGTGGATGAGACTGATACCGCCGTCTCCCAGGCCGCCCGGCCCGCCGAGCCCGGCAACCCCTCCACGAAGCGTCGGAGAAGGTCGAACAGCACCAGACGGCGCCGCCGGTCACTGGGGCAGACGGTCGCCCGCGGCGTCGGTGTCCTGACCTCCCTCGCGCTCGCCGCAGCCGTCGGAGGCGTCACCTGGTGGGGGCACGCCGCGCCGACCACACCGACTCCCCAGCTGCAGGCCCTGAGCCTGGCCCAGCCCGGAGGCACCACCACCTACGTCTGCCCGCACGCGCCCACCAATACGTTGCGGGGAACCGACGTCGGCGCCATGGAGTCCGCCACTGCCATCGTCCCGGCCAAGGGAGCCGGTAGCGCCCAGTCGGCCACCTACGCGGGTCGGAGCATCCCCACCGACACCGCCACCTCCATGAGTACCGCCGAGGGCGGCATCCTCACCCTCGTCCCCGCGGACGGCCGGGTGGCCAACGCCGTCGGGGCGGTGACGACTCTGACCAAGAGCGGTGACCTGCGGGGGCTCACCGCCGCCCCCTGCACCCAGCCGGCCGCCATGTCCTGGATCGTGGGCGGCTCCATCGCGGCGGGCTCCTCGGCCGAGCTGCGACTGGTCAACCCCGGCGTCCCCCCCGCCACCGCAAAAGTCACCCTCTACGGTTCCATCGGCCGACTCAGCCTGCCCAGCAACGGGGAGATCACCGTGCCCGCGGGCGGCTCCTCCTCCCTGGCCCTGGAGACGAAGGGTAGCCAGGACCCGCGCATCGCCGTATCCGTCGAGGCCGACGGCGGCTCCGTGGTGCCCACCCTCGTCACCGAGTCCCTCGACGGGGAGCCCCCCGCCGGCACCGACGTCATCACCCCGGGATCCGCCCCGGCCACCGACCTCGTGATCCCCGGCGTGGAGATCGTCGAGCCCGCTGCACAGGGCGAGGTTCCCGATGCCAAGACCAGCGCCGACTCCTCCGATACCCCGGCCGTGCGCATCGTCAACCCCGCAGCGGCCCCGGCGACCGTGTCGGTGACCATGCTCGGCAAGGACGGGGCCCGCCCGCTGAGCGGGGCGCAGTCCGTGACCATCGACGCCGGCTCCGTCTTCGACATCCAGCTGGCGGGCGTGCCCGCGGGCACCTACGGCGTGCAGGTCACCTCGAGTACGCCGGTGGGAGCCGCTGCCCGCATGGTGCGCAGCGGCGGTGAGTACCCCGCGCGCTCCAAGGCCCTCGTCCATGACCAGGCGTGGGCGCAGGCCGCGCTGCCTGGGGCCGTGGACTCCGGCCTGCTGGCGGTGCCGCGCGCGGCCTCCCTGAGCTCAGCGGTCACCGTGGCCAACAGTGGTGAGACCACCTCGGTGACCCTGTCCTCCCTCGACGGCTCCTGGAAGCAGGACGTCAAGGTCGCCAAGGGCGCCTCCGTCGTCGTCGAGGTGCCGGCCGAGGTCTCCGCCGTCCGCCTGAACGCAGCCGGTCAAGAGGGCTCGTCGGGGACCTCGCGCACCTCCAGCGGCCTGGCCGCCGCGACCATCGTGACCGCGCAGGCCGACGGAGACGTGGCCGGCACGCTCATCTCCACCGTGCCGGCTCAGCCCGACGCCACCGTTCAGGCCCAGCGCCGCATCCTGCTGGACTGACGCACGCCTTTTTCTCGCCCAACCGGGCATTCTTCGCGTAGCCGGGCGGAAAAACGGTAGGGCTCCGCGAAATCTGCCCGGCTCGAAGAAACGCGCCGACGGTTCACGGAGCAGAGCCGGGATCGATCTCCTCGGGTCGGCGTCCCAGCATGAGGGCCACCTGCTCGACGACGACACGGTGCACCAGGTCGGCCAGCTCGGCCTCGTTCGTGGCTCGGGAGGCCACCGGTCGACGGTAGATGACCACGCGCGCCGGCAGCCCCGCGCGAGGCTCCGCGGTGAAGCCGCGTCCCAGGACCACCGAGCACTCCCAGGGCGCCGGATCCGAGGGCGGGACCTCCTCGACGGCGAACTGGATCTGATCCACCGGCGGCCAGCGCCTGGCCAGGTCCTGGGCAGCGTCCACGACCAGCTCGTCGAAGCGCTCGGCACGGGTGCGCCAGGCCGGCAGGTTCGGCGGCAGGAGCGGACCGCGCATCCCCCGGCCGTGACGGTCGCGACGACTACTCGGGCGCCGCCCCGGTGCCGCGGCGGATCGCGGGGGAGTCTGCCCGGGCGAGAAGGGGAACAGGTCTGTCACATCGGCCAGCCTAGGCGGCGTCTGGATGACCGGCGGGCAACGGCACGGTAACCTGCGAGCGTGAGAAGAGTCCGACACTGCCGCAAGCCCGGCTGCGAGCGCCCAGCCGTGGCCACCCTGACTTCCGTCTATGCGGACTCCACGATCGTGCTGGGGCCACTGGCCACCGAGGCCCAGCCCGAGGCCTATGACCTGTGCGATAAGCACGTCTCCTCCTTCACGGCCCCCCGCGGCTGGCAGATCATCCGCCTGGCCACCGATTTCGAGCCGGCGCCCCCCAGTGAGGACGACCTCCTGGCCCTGGCCGACGCCGTTCGTGAGGCCTCCCGCGCTCCGCGTCCGGTCGCCTCACCGGCCGAGCACCGGCCCCGCCCCGGCGGGATCATGCCGGCCTCCCTGACGGCGCCGCTGCCGCCCCCGCCGGAGATCGCCGAGGACGAGATCCTGCGGCGCGGGCACCTGCGGGTCCTACGCGGGCAGAAGGGTGACGCATGAACCGGCCGGACACCGCCCCCGTGCCTGAGCAGTGGGCCGTCCTCCCCTGCGGGCTGAGGTCCACTCTGCGCTGCCCGCTGAGCGGTGACGAGCTCGTTGACGGCCTCGACGAGGCCGGTCGCCCGACGCTGGTCTCCCGGAGTACGCACCTGGCCTACCCGGTGCGCGACGGCGTGCCGATCCTCCTCATCCACGAGGCATCACGTGTGACCGCGCCCGGCCCCGCCCCGCGGGGATAAGGCGGCTCGTCCCCGCCGTGGCCCGGACGGTCCGTCGGCGGGACGAGCCCGGGGTGCTTCAGCGCCGTCGGGTCTCCCGGCCCACCCCATAGGGCGGGCGGGCCATGTCTCGCAGCACGTCCTCCTCCAGCCGGCGGTTGCGGCTCTCCAGCACCAGCTCACGGTTGCGCCGCTCGGTGAGAACCGCGGCGAGGAACCGCTCAGGGTGCGTGCCCGCGGGAGGCGGGGGAGAGACGTATCCCTGGACCTGAGAGGCCAGCTCGAGCCCCAGCTGATGGCGCGAGGAGGGAACGAGGGAGGAGGCGCGCTGCAGGAAGGTGCGCGCCGTCAGGCTCAGTCCCCCGGGCAGGGCGCGCAGGTCCGTGCCCGCCGCCCACTGGACCAGCTCCGGGGGCATCAGCAGCGGCGGCGCCGTGTGGGAGCGGTGATGCTCTCGAACCACGTAGGTGCCGGCCAGCATGTCCCCGAACCTCTTCCCACGCTTGGAGACGATGCTGGCGCACAGGGCCGGCACGGCCCAGGTGCCCCAGATCTCGACGACGGCCAGCAGGGTTCGCACCAGGCAGTGGCGCAGCCTGACGGCGCCGCCGTCGTCGCGCACCACCCGGGCCCCGGTCACCATACGGCCCAGGCTCCGGCCCCCGCTGAGGAGCTCGACGAGCAGGGGGATGACGACCAGCCAGGCCAGGGCCACCAGGGACAGCAGCGCCTGAAGGAAGGCGAGGTTCTCAGCGAGGTCCGAGCCGTCGCCAATGACCAGTCCCATCACCACGAGCACTGACACTCCTGCCCCCAGGGCGTAGACGGTGTAGTCGATGAGCCCCGAGACCATGCGGTTGACGACCGTTGCCGGGGTGATGTCCAGGGCGACCGCCTCGCCGGTGATGAGCAGCTCAGGCTCGATCATTCGCTCGGAGGATGTGGGGGATGCGGCCATCATGACAGACTCCTTGCGTGGATCTTGATGCCTTCTCCGCGGCGCACCGCGATCAGTGGGAACGTCTCGATGTGCTCGTGGGGCGCGGCCACCTCAGCGGGGCTGAGACTGATGAGCTCGTGGTTCTCTACCGCACCTGCGCCCGCCATCTGTCGCGGGTGCGTTCGGCCGCGCCGGATCCGCAGCTCATCGCCGAGCTGTCCTCCCGAGTTGCCGCGGCCCGCGGCCGCCTGACCGGAACGCGGGAGGTGAGGAGCCACTCGGTGCGCCGCTTCGTTCTCCAGTCCGTGCCCGCGGCCCTCTACCGCATCCGGTGGTGGACCTGCGGAGTCATGGTCGCCGAGATCGCCCTGGCGCTGGTGGTGGGGGTGTGGACCCTGCGCAGTCCTGAGGCCATGGCCGCCCTGGGCAGCCCCGAGAAGCTGGACGCCTACGCCCATGAGGCCTTCGAGTCCTACTACTCCACGTACTCCGCCCCCGACTTCGCCGCTGCGGTGTGGACGAATAACGCCCGTATCGCAGCGATCTGCGTGGCCGGAGGGATCACGGGGTTCCTGCCGTTGTACATGCTGTACCAGAACGCCGTCGCCGTGGGACAGGCCGGGGCGATCATGGCCGACCACAACATGCTCGGCGTGTTCCTCTCGCTCATCTCGCCTCACGGCCTGCTGGAGCTGACCTGCATCTTCATCGCCGGCGCGGCCGGACTCAAGATCTTCTGGACGATGCTGGTCCCCGGCCGGCGCAGCCGCGCCGCCGCGCTGGCCGCCGAGGGACGCGCTCTTATCACGGTGGCCGTGGGCCTGACGGCCGCCCTGGCTGTTTCCGGAGTCATTGAGGCCTTCGTGACTCCGGCCCCCATTGCCTGGTCGGTCAAGATCACCATCGGGGCCGGTGCACTGGCACTGCTGTGGGCCTACACCCTCATCCTGGGCCGCTCCGCCGTTGCCGCAGGAGCCACGGGCGACCTCGAGGAGGACGAGGCCGGTTACGTCCAGCCCGAGGCCGGCTGAGCAGGCTGTTGTCGCGGTGCGCCTCATAGCCGCCCCGCCGCCTTGAGGTCCAGGTAGCAGTCGGCCAGTGCCGGAGCGAGCCCCTGGTCCGCAGCCTCCACGACCTCCACCCCACCGCGGCTCAGACGGCGGCGCACGGCGTGCATCTCCACCAGGTCCTTCTCCGCGGAGGCGGCCACGTACACGGAGTCGGTGTCGTCACGCGTCGATCTGAGCTCCTCCAGCTCGGGGTCCAGGGCCGAGCCGAGAACGACCGTGTGCTCCCGGGCCAGAGCCGCCAGTGTCCGAATCATCGTCGCGTCCCCGGCGCTGCCATCCAGGGCGGAGATGATCACCACCAGCGCACGCTGCGAGAGCGTGGTACGCACCAGGGAGGCCACGAGGGTCCAGTCGAGCTCGGTCAGGTGCGGCTCCACGTCGGTCAGGTGCTCGGCCAGCTCGGTCATGAGCACCGGTCCGGCGCTGCCCCGCACCTGTGCGCGCACGGCGTCGTCCATGGCCAGGACGTCGACCCGGTCGCCGGCGCGGGAGGCCAGGGCCGCCAGCAGCAGGGTGGCCTCGATCTGGGCGTCGAGCCTGGGGGCGTCTCCCAGCCGGGCGGCGGACAGGCGGCCCGAGTCGATGATGATGAGAACCCGGCGATCACGCTCCGGGCGCCAGGTGCGCACCAGCACCTCGCCCCGGCGGGCGGTGGAGCGCCAGTCGATGGAGCGCACGTCGTCTCCGACGACGTACTCGCGCAGGGAGTCGAACTCGGTCCCCTCCCCGCGCACCATGACGGCGCTGCGCCCGTCCATCTCCCGCAGCCGGGCCAGACGCGAGTGCAGGTGGCGACGTGAGCGGAAGGCCGGCAGGACCCGGACGGAGGCAGGAACATCCAATGACGCCTGCCGTCCCGCGATGCCCAGGGGACCCATCACCCTGACGGTCAACGGTCCCGCCTCGCGATCCCCTCGGCGTCGGGGCGTGAGCACCGTGGAATGACGACGGCGCTGGGCCGGTGGGAGCGTCATCGTCCCGCGCTCGTGGGTCGCTCCGGCGCTGGGGGACCAGGCATCGCGCAGCAGGAGGCGGACCGTGCGCCGACCGGTGTTGGTGAGCGTCAGTGTCGCGGTGATCGACTCGCCCAGCCGCACTCCGTGGCTCACGGAGCGCGAGGCTCGCAGCACCGTCGGCGAGGGCGCGCTCACCACATCGATCACGACGAGGACCATGACCACGCCGGCCCAGGCCAGTACGGTTGCCGGGCGCGGCGCGATGAGGACCAGGGCGATCCCCGCAAGCATCGCCCACACGGCGCGCATCGTCAGGAACATGCCACTCCTGTCGTGAGTCGGTCAGGTGATCGGTTCTGTGCTCGTGGTCGTCGGCCGACGCCTCAGCGGGGGACCGGAACGGTTCTCAGGACGGCCTCGATGACGGACTGAGGGGTGATGCCCTCCATCTCGGCCTCGGCGTGCAGCTTGATGCGATGGCGCAGAGCCGGCAGGGCCAGCGCCTTGATGTCATCGGGAGTGACGAAGGAGCGGCCGGCGAGCCAGGCCCAGGCCCGTGACGTGGCCAGGAGCGCCGTGGCCCCACGCGGTGAGACCCCCAGGGCCACCGAGGGCATGGAGCGGGTGGCGCGCACGAGATCCACCGCGTAGGCCAGCACCTCCGGCGTGACTCCGACGGTGCTCACCTGGGCGCGGGCCTGAGCCAGATCCTGGACCCCGGCGACAGCCCGTAGACCCGCCGAGGGCAGGTCTCGCGGATCGAATCCCGAGGCGTGGCGGGAGAGCACCTCGATCTCCTGGGCCCGCTCGGGCAGGGGCAGGACCAGCTTGAGCAGGAAACGGTCCAGCTGGGCCTCCGGCAGCGGGTAGGTCCCCTCGTACTCCACCGGGTTCTGGGTGGCGATCACCATGAACGGATCCGGCAGGGCCCGGGGCTCGCCGTCGATGGAGACCTGGCGCTCCTCCATGGCCTCCAGCAGTGCCGACTGCGTCTTGGGCGGGGTGCGGTTGATCTCGTCAGCCAGCAGGAGGTTGGTGAAGACGGGGCCGGCCCGGAAGGAGAACTGGGCGCTGCGGGAGTCGTAGATGAGCGAGCCGGTGACGTCTCCGGGCATGAGGTCGGGGGTGAACTGGATGCGTTTGGTCTCCACGTCCAGCGCGGTGGCCAGCGACCGCACCAGGAGGGTCTTGGCCACGCCGGGGACGCCCTCGAGCAGGACGTGCCCGCCGGCGAGCAGGGCGATGACCAGTCCGGTCACAGCCGCCTCCTGGCCGACGACGGCCTTGCCCACCTCGCTGCGCACGGCCACCAGGCGCCTGCGCGGGTCGGAGCCTGCCTCCCCGTGGGGGGAGGGCGAGGAGACCTGGGGGGCGCTGTGGGTCCCCGAGGCGCCGGGGCCCTCAGGGGCCTGGGGGCGGGGGGCGCCGGTATCCGCGTCGCCTGCGACGCCCGGGGCGCGGGTGGGGTCGGTGGTGTCCGTGCTCATGTGGAGTGAACCTCGCTCTCGAGTTGGTCGAGCTGAACTGCCAGGGTGGCCAGGGCACTGTCGCTGGAGGGCGGTGAACCGTAGAGAAGAGAGTCCACCGTGCCCGGGGCGATGCCCGAGGCCAGGGAGACGGCGGCGATGACGTCGCGGCGCGAGGTCCCGGGGGGCAGACCCAGAGTGGCGCCCAGACGCAGCGCGGTACCCGAGCGCAGGGCCTGAGCCGCCCGGGGCCGGTCCGAGCCCTGGCGGTAGAGACGCCCGCGTGCCACCGTGGTCTCGGTGGAGCGCACGACGACGGGCAGATCCTCGCTCACGATGCCGCCGAAGCGACGCCCCTGGACGATTGCCAGCGCTCCAGCGATGACGAGGAGCTGGAAGATGAGGACCGGTAGCCAGGGGGGTGTGGAGGGGGAGTTCCACACGGAGGGCGCCTCCCTGTGCTGTCCATCCAGCCACAGCAGGCGGCTGTGATGACCCAGCGCGCGTACTCCCAGGGCTGCGTGCCCCTCCTGGGCCAGGTGCGCGTTGGTCACCAGTGCGGGATCGGGCAGGACCCGCAGCGTGGCACCGCTGGGCAGGGAGTCCGTGGCATAGGCGTAACGGTCCTCGCCCACCGGGAAGCAGCCGACGGCGTCGCCATCGCCCTGCAGGGACACGGAGGCGCGCGTGCCGGCAAGGCTCCGGGCGGCCTGGGCGTCGGCGTCGTCGCACTGCGGCGCCAGGGTGGCCGAAGCCGTCGCCGCGGTGCCCTTGGCGGTCATGCCCGTCAGTCCCTTGAGGGCGTCGCTGCCGCCGTTGGCGCCGATGACGACGACGTCTCCGCCCGCCTGGGCCAGGTCCTGTCTGTCCTGGTCGCTGAGCTGGTCGGCGTTGACCACGGCGATGGTCGCGCCCTGGCGGCTGGCGTCCACGGCCTCGGTGAGGCTGCCCGCCTTGCTCACGGAGATCCCCTCGTGGCGCAGCAGCTCGGCGAGCGCCATGGTTCCCCAGTCCTTGGGGTTGTCAATGGCCAGGGGCGTCGTGGAGGTGACGGTCCGGGTCCACACGGTCACCAGGACGGGGATGAGCATGAGGGCCACCGCGATGACACCAGGGCGCCACCGGCGCCAGCGCCGGGACCAGGACGGTGCCGTCCCCCGGGCCTGGGAGACCTCGACCGGGGAGGGCGGGGGAGCGGAGGGCCGCGACGTCGTCGTGGAGGTGCTCATGCCTGCGTCCCCGGGTCCTGGGCCGAGGCGCCGACGAGGGCTCGTCCGACGGGGAAGGAGGCTGTGGCCATCTGATCGGCGAGCTCGCGCATCTGCTGGTCCTGGGCGCTGGTGGAGACGACCCGACCGTAGAGGACGGCGTCGAACAGGTGGGCGGCCTCGTACAGCGGGGACACGACCCGGTGCTCACCAAGGGCCCGGTGGGTGAGCGCGGCCGCCTCCAGGGCCGTCATGCCCGGGTACTCGTCGATGATCCCGCGTTCGTCGAGGGAACGGATGATGGCGCGGAAGCGTTCGACGACGGCGGTGGCGAAGTCGGCCCGTGCAGCCGCCGCGTCCGCGGCCCGGGTCAGGGTGTCGGCATCGCGGTCGTCGGTGAGCACCGACAGCGAGGGCGGCGTCGCAACCCGGCGCGCCGAGGAGAACCTGGTCAGCAGGAGGATCAGCAGCGCGAGGCCGGCGGCGGCGACGAGCACCACGATGAGTGTCGACACCCAGGGGGGAGCCCCGGGGACCAGGCCGTCGGCATTGAAGAGCCCCCGGAGCCAGCTCCAGAGCTGGTCCCACAGATCGCGATGATCGTGGTAGATCGGTCGGGAGAGCTCCCTGCCCGCGGCGCGCTGGGCCTCGTCGGCGTCGGGGGTCGCCGGGGCCTGCGCGCTGATCGTCCTGAGAGGTGTCACGGCCGGCTCATACCCCGGCGGCGTGACGCAGCTCGACGTCCAGGCCCTCGGAGCGCATCCGCAGGTCGGTGTACATGAGCGCGACCACGGCGGAGTCGAAGGGCAGGATCGCGGCCTGGATGAGGCTGTTGAGCAGCGTCGATACCACCAGGACCGCGATCGTGGTGTTCGGAGCGGCGTACACGATCCCCTGCGTGACGATGGACACGCCCTGGGACACTATCTGGGTGGCGACGAAGACGATGATGAAAGAAAGCAGGCGGATGCCGACGATCCGCCAGAAGTAGCCCCGGGTGAGGGTCCAGGAGCGGGAGATCCCCTCCAGGACGCCGATGTTCTCCAGGACCAGTGCCGCCGGTGCCAGGCACAGCTTGCACATCAGCGCGAAGCTCGCCAGCACGAGCACAGCGATCACCGCCAGGACCGCCAGGATGGCGAGGATGATGGTCCCGGCGGAGTCCTCATCGGCCCCGTTGGCGATGATGCTGCCCAGGAGAGCCCAGCCGATGCCGACGGCGATCGCGGCGAAGACGGCGGTGATGACGCCGAGGATGAGCTCGATGAGGAGCGTCTGGCCGATGAGCGCCCACATTCGCGGCCGGGTGCGCCGCCACACGTCGCTCAGGGACGCCTTACGGCCCAGAATGGTGCGTGAGACGGTCACGATGAGCAGGCCGATGATGATCGAGGTCGCCAGCATGCTCAGCACGCTGGTCACGCCGAGCTGGACGAACAGGCCCACCAACGATGACCCGAGCTGGTCCAGGCGGGCCCTGGTCTCGGCCTCGGAGAGCTCAATCTTCCCGGACGCCAGGTTCGGCAGGCCGAGCCGGGACATGAACAGGGCGAGGCTGCCGGCGGACATGAGCCCCACGATGCTCATCACCACCAGCGAGGGCACGAACATGGCCTTGGGGTTGGCGCGCAGGGACTCGAAGGCTCCCCCGAGGATCTCCCCGATCGACAGCGGACGCAGCGGAATGATCGAGGGCTTGGGGGCCAGGACCGACGTGTAGCCGCCGTAACCCGGATACCTGTACCCGGGGGCGCCCGGGGCACCGGGATAAGGGGGGTTACCGGGACCTGAGGCGCCTGCGTAGCCCGGCTGGCCCACCGGTGGCGTGTGGTATCCGCCGTAGCCGGGGTACTGGGTTCCCGGTGCTGTTCCCGGTGCCGGGTAGGAGGGGGCTCCTGTGAAGGCGCCGGCGTCGGGGGCCTGCCACCCGTCCTGGTCGCCTCCGACGAAGTCGCCGCCGGGGGCGCCGGGAGCCTCGCGGCCCGGAACTTCGCTCGGACCGCTGCCGTCAGGGGGGAAGTCGGTACTCATAAGTCCATGCTGTCATGCCCGGCCGTCGTCTGGCCCTCCCCCTGAAGGAGGAATTCGTGTCGCGGAGGCTCCGTGCGCGCCCTCGGACCGGGTTCGGGGGCGCTTCGAAGATCACGGTTCGGCCGCAATATTCCCGGCTTCTGGGTGCGCTGACGCCGGTTTTTCCCGCAACTGAGGGGATTCTCTTAATTTCCTGGGGAAACTGTGGGCGCCACCTCGGTGGCCCGGATGTCCCTCGGGTCCTGGGGCTCATGCCAAGATACGGGCTATGAGCACGCGCATTCTGGTCGTCGACGACGATGCATCCCTGGCCGAGATGATCGGCATCATGCTGGAGTCGGAGAGCTACACGCCCACACTTTGTCATGACGGAGCCAAGGCCCTGGACGCATTCCACGAGGTCACCCCCGATCTGGTCCTGCTCGACCTCATGCTTCCGGGGCTTGACGGCGTTGAGATCTGCCGGCTCATCCGCTCCGAGTCCGACGTGCCGATCATCATGCTGACCGCGCGCACCGACACCCAGGACGTCGTCGCCGGTCTTGAGGCCGGTGCGGACGACTACGTGACCAAGCCCTTCAAGTCCAAGGAGCTGCTGGCCCGCGTCTCCACCCGTCTGCGTCGCACCAACCCCGGTGCGGCCGAGCACGTGCGTGCCGGGGACCTCGACATCGACGTCGCCGGCCACCAGGTCAAGCGCGGCGAGTCGGTCATCTCCCTGACGCCGCTGGAGTTCGAGCTGCTGGTGACCCTGGCCCGCTCACCGTGGAAGGTCTTCACCCGCGAGGAGCTCCTCAGTCAGGTGTGGGGCTACCAGCACCCGGCCGACACCCGTCTGGTCAATGTTCACGTTCAGCGCCTGCGGGCCAAGATCGAGAAGGACCCCGAGCGCCCCTCGATCGTGGTGACGGTGCGCGGTGTCGGCTACAGGGTTGGCGAATCCGCGTGAGCGACGGCGCATCGGGCGCCATACAATGAACCCGATGCGTAATTCAGGGGGCACGTCGATGGGCTCATCGGTGGGCACCGCGGAGGAGCGGCTGGTTCGGCGTCTGCCTCTGCCGGGACTGCTGCGCCGCAGTCTCGAGGTGCGCATGGTGTGCACCGCCACCGTGATCGGTCTGCTCCTCATCGTACTGCTGCTGACCTTCGTGACCGACCGCATCCGCTCCGAGGTGTTCGCCGATCAGCGTGACGTCATCCTCGCCGACGCCGCGCTGCGCGCCAGCGTCGCCCAGGCCGAGTTCGACTCGACTACGGCAGTCACCGTTGACGAGGTCTCGGCCGCGGCGGAGCAGCAGGTCAACGGTGCCAAGAACTCGATCTCCTCCTCCGGAGGGGTGGGGGTCCTCATGCTGCGCAACGAGGAGGAGACTTCCACGACGGTCGTCAACGACCTGGAGACCGACACCCGCCTGCGCTCCCTCATCACCCCTGAGATGTCCCAGGCCCTCGACAAGGGCGGGGCGCGCGCCCAGTACTGGCAGTCGGTGGCGGTTCCCAACGATGAGGGGGGCACCGACCCGGGGCTCATCGTAGGGACCCGGGTGAGTCTGCCCCTGGCCGGGGAGTACGACCTCTACCTCGTCTACAGCCTGGCCAGCGAGCAGCGCATCGTCTCCCTGGCCTCGCGCAACATCACCATCGGGGGGCTGGGCTTCCTGGCCATCCTCATCGTCGTGGTGTGGGCCTTCACCAGATGGGTGCTCAGCCCCGTGCGGCACACTGCCCGGGCCGCGGAACGGCTGGCCTCCGGGCTGCTGGCCGAGCGGTTGAGCATCGAGGGGGAGGACGAGATATCCACCCTGGCCAGGTCCTTCAACCACATGGCGACCTCGCTGGAGGACCAGATCGAGCGCCTGGAGTCTCTGTCCAAGGTGCAGCGCCTCTTCGTCTCCGACGTCTCCCACGAGCTGCGCACCCCGCTGGCCTCGATCCGCCTGGCCACTGAACAGATCCAGGACGCGCGAGAGGAGATCTCCGATCCCTTCGCCCTGCGCAGCATCCAGGTCCTGTCCAACTCAGTGGACCGCTTCGAGACCATGCTCACCGACCTGCTGGACATCTCCCGCATCGACTCCGGCAACGTCAAGCTCCGGCTGGAGGAGGTCGACCTCGCCCAGGTGGTCGACACCGTCATTGAGACCACCCAGTTCCACTTCGACGCCACCGGCACCGAGCTGCGCCTCCACCTTCCCGAGGAGCCGGCCACCGCGGAGATCGATGTCACCAGGGTCGAGCGCATCATCCGCAACCTCGTGGTCAACGCGCTCGAGCACGGCGAGGGCAAGCCGCTGGACGTCACCGTCGCCGTGGACGCCGACGCGGTGGCGGTGCGGGTGCGCGATCACGGGATCGGCATGAGCCCCGACGTCGTCACCAAGGTCTTCGACCGTTTCTACCGCGCCGACCCCTCGCGCAAGCGCAGCCTGGGAGGGACCGGCCTGGGACTGTCCATCGCCATGGAGGACGCCCGTCTGCACGGCGGTCGCCTGTCGGCATGGGGGTGGCCGGCCGACGGCTCCTCCTTCCTGCTGGTCCTGCCCCGCACCCAGGGGGCCGACGGCGGTCCCGGCCGGCTCAGCGGCCCCGGGCCGCTCGAGCTCGTCCCGCAGGACGCGCCCGCGGTGGCCCGCGCCGGCATCCCCATCGACGAGGAGTCCTCCTTCTCCCCGGTCGGCCCCCTGGGGCCTGCGCCCGCAACCCGCCGGGCGCGCCAGAGCGTCGTCCTGGGCGACATCCCCCTGGCCGGGGAGAGCCATGACGCGGTCACCGAGGACGTCGGCCGGGTCGTCGTCGTCCTTCCCGGTCAGGAGCCCGCCACCCGCACACCCGAGGAGACCGACGAAGATGGGTGGCGCCGATGACGCAGCCAATGAACCGCAACGCGCCCACCCAGGGGCGCAGGTCCGTCGAGCCCGCCGAACTCACCGAGCCCACCGACTCCGTCGGCCCCTTCGGGATGCCCCCGTCCCGTCTGTCGCGACGTGGTGCGCTGGGACTGCTCTCGGCCGCGGCCGCCGGCGTGCTGACCGGCTGCACGGCGCTTCCGAGCTCCAGCGGTGTCACCCGCTCCGGGGTGGCCGCCTCCGACACCAACGCCCTCATCGAGACCGCGCCCGGACCGAATGAGGGGGACTCGGCCGAGGACATCGTCAACGGTTTCCTGCGCGCCACCATCGCGGGGTTCTCCGACGACTTCGCCACCGCCAAGCAGTTCCTCAGCGATCACGCCGTCGCGCAGTGGAAGCCCCTGGAGACGGTGAGCGCCTACAGCGGGTCGACCGAGCCGCAGGTCTCGGTGGCGGCCAACGGCTCCTT
>NZ_KV810996.1:0-15459 GCF_001812965.1 Actinomyces sp. HMSC075C01 | reverse complement strand
ACGGTGACCTCCGGGCAGGTGGGGGTGCTGAGCTCCCTGGGCGTCTTCACCCCCGCCCCGGAGGGGAGCACCTATGCCGGCGAGTTCTCCCTGGCCACCAACTCCACCGGTCAGTGGCGCATCGTCGGCCTGCCCCAGGGCATCCTGCTGCCCTTCTCCCGACTCATGCAGAACTTCGCGGTCAGCTCCCTGGCCTTCCTGTCCCGGGACCGGTCCAGGTTCGTTCCCGAGCTGCGGTGGTACCCACGCAGCTCGCAGGCCGACTCCCTGGTCTCCGGACTGCTGGCCGGGCCCTCGGACTGGCTTGCGCAGGGGGCCTCCAGCCTCATCCCGCGCAACGCCGAGCGGGCGGGGCGGGGGGTCGTCGTCGAGGCGGGTACCGCCACCGTCCACCTGAGCGCGGACTCCGACCCCGCCTCGGAGGACACCCGTCGCCTCATGGTGGCCCAGATCGAGCAGAGCCTCATCCAGATCAGCGGTATCGACCACGTGCGGGTGCTCGCCGGCACCGTCGACCTCGGCGCCCCCGCCCAGCTGACACCGATGGCCCCCGAGGTCGGAGGCATCGTGGGGATGTCGCAGGGCTCCGTCGTGCGCGGCACGGGGGCCAGGCGCATCACCCTGGCGAGCGACCGGGTCCTGGGGACCAGTGACGCCCGTAGCCCGAGCCTGGGGGCCGACGGGGCCGTCTACGCGTTGTCGGCCTCCAGCCTGCTGCGCCTGCCCCAGGGGCAGGAGTCCGCCAGCGTCATCCTCTCGGTGGGCGATCCCTCCGCGGGCGCCGGTGGGCTGGGGGCGCCGATGGGCGACCGGCACGGCTGGGCCTGGTTGCTGGCCGAGGGGCGTCTGACCGCCGTCAACGGCTCGGGGCAGCGCGCCACCCTGGAGTCCTCCTGGCTGCAGGACGGCGCGGTCACGGCCTTCGACCTGTCCGTGGAGTCCGAGCGGATCGCCGTGCGGCGAACCGACGGACGGGTCGCCGTCGCCATCATCATCAGGGACCAGGACGGCCGTCCCACCGGGCTGGGACCGGCCCTGGAGATGCCCCGCGCCAGTGGGGCGGGCACGAGCGGACTGTCCTGGTGCGCCCCCAACGCCGTGTGCGTCCTGGCCGCTGCCGGTACCGAGGGCGGGGGCGTGCCGGAGGTGCGTCTGGTCCAGGTCGGCGGGGCGGTCAACACGCTGGTCGGGGTGCGCGGGGCCCGCTCCGTCATCTCCGACCGCTCCGAGGAGTCCCTCCTCATCATCGACGAGAGCGGGCAGACCTGGCAGCGCCGTGGGGCGATGTGGCGGGTGCTCACCTCCGAGGTCACCGACCCCTCCTTCCCCCTGCCCTGACCGGTCTGTCCTGCGCCCGCTGCCAGGCTCGCGCCCCGATGACACCCCTGACACGCAGCTCCGGGTGCTCCCGGTCCCTCAAGACCGTGGAGCACCCGGATATCAGGGGCGGACCCCGCGCCACGGGGTGACGGGGCTACAGCACCTGGGCGTCCAGGCGGATGACGCCGTAGGTCCACCCGTGACGGTGGTAGACGGCGCAGGGCTGCTTGGAGGACTTCTCGATGAACAGGTAGAAGGGGTGTCCCACGAGCTCCATCTGGTAGAGGGCCTCGTCAACGGTCATCGGTTTGGCCTCGTGCAGCTTCTGACGCACGACCACTGGGGAGTCGCCGAGCTGCGCCTCAACGGCGATACCCGGCTCGGTGGGTGCCGAGGGGGAGTCCTCGATCGGCGCGTCACCGGTGTCGGGGACGAGGGGCTCCTCTGCGCCGGGTGCTGCCTGGAGGTCCTCATTCGGTGCGGCTACGGTGTGCCGACGGTGGTGGTCCTTCTTACGGTCCCTGGCCCGGCGGAGGCGCTCGGTCAGCTTGCCCATGGCGATATCAAAAGCGGCGAAGCGGTCCGAGGAGGAGGCCTCCGCCCGGATGATCGGGCCCTTGGAGACGACGGTGATCTCCACTCTCTCGGCGGTGTCGGCCTGACGCGGGTTGCGCTCGTGGGTGACCTCCACCTCGACGCGCTGGACCCGGGGGTCGAACTGCTCAACCTTGACGGCCTTGTCCTCGACGTAGTCGCGCAGGCGAGAGCTGATCTCGGCGTTACGACCGACGACGGTGATATCCATGGTGGAACCTCTTTCTGGGCTCGTGGGCCGGCCCTGACGGGCCGTGTGCGACAAGTACCCGCCACGTCTCACGGCGGGTTCGGGACTGGTGTCATCACCTCCTGATCACCTCGTGAGGGCCCTCAGGCACCGAGGCGGGAACCCGGTCGACTGTCCTTGTCGACGCTGGAAACCGCCTGTGCGTTGTGCCACATAAGGTACACCATGTGGGGCTGTTCACGCCTCCCTTTCGTGCGCGCCGCGCCCGGAAGAAGCCTCCTGATCGCCGCAGGCGGACAAACCCGGAGCTCTCGGATCACCTGTCGACGCGGATGCCGTGGTGTCCCGTGGCCGGCGGGAGGGACCGGCCGGTACCGAGATACGCGCATGCGCCGGAGGCGGGGCGGCACTGAGCGCCAGCGCACCCAGGACCCGCCCGCCGCCCGCCCGCAGGGCCCGAGCACAGGCGCCCAGAGTGGCCCCGGTGGTCACGACGTCGTCGACCAGCAGGATCGGCAGGTCGGTGACGGCGGCCAGCAGGCGCGGAGCCTGGGCGCGGTTGCCCCGCCGCTGACGGGCGGATCGGCCCGCCTGGTGCGCCCCGCCGCCCCGACGGCGCAGCAGGTCCGTGCTCAGCACGAGCGCTGCGGGCACCTGCCCGGCCCACTGCGCGCAGATCCCCCGGGTGACGGCGTCAGCCAGGCGGGCTGCCACCAGGCGGCCGCGCAGACGGCGCATGATCCCGGAGGGCGCCGGGACCACGAGCAGCACCCGTGAGCCCCGGGGAGAGCCGGTCCAGACCTCTGCGGGCGGGTGCGCCAGCGCCCACCGGCGCCCCAGGCGCCGACCGGAGCGGGCCATCACCTCCGACAGGTCCTCCCGGGCACCGTTCTTCCACCCCAGCACCATGGCGCGCACCGGGCCGGTGTAGGACGTCAGGGCCCAGATACTCAGGTCACCGGCGGCGTCGGCGTGCTCCACGGCGAAGGGCTCGGCCTCGAACAGCTCCCGGCACCGCGGGCACAGCGTCGTCTCCCAGCGCCCGCAGCCCGCACAGCTGGCCGGCAGCCCCAGCGACAGGGTCGAGGAGAAATACTCCGACAGGCCCAGCGGTGGGCCAAGCGCGGTGGGACGGCGGGGCCCGCGACGATGGTGCTCCATGTCCTCACTGTGACGCAGACCGATCCTTCCGGCTCCTGGCGGCGCTCGCGGTCCACATGGCAACGGGACGGTCCTCGTCGTCGCCCCCTGTGGCCCCGCGCCCCGCCTGCGTCCTCGGTGGGAAGAATCTCGGTGCTGGAAAGACCGCCGCCCAGCGAGGTCCACTAGAGTACGGAGGCAGGTAGCCGGTGAGACCTGAGCCGATACCGAGCCGATCCTGAGTCGATTCCGAGTGGATTCCGAGTCGGCCGACTCGACCGATACGGCCTGCGTCTCATCGTCGCTCTTCGCAATCTGACGTCCCAAGGGAGAATGCAGCGTGTCGATCGTGGACCGGATCCTTCGCATTGGCGAGGGCCGCACCCTGAAGAAGCTTGATGCCATCGCCGACCAGGTGGAGGCTCTCGCCGACGAGTACAGCGAGCTCTCCGACACCGAGCTGCGCGAGATGACCGATGATCTCAAGGAGCGTTACCAGGACGGCGGGGAGAGCCTCGACGACCTGCTTCCCGAGGCCTTCGCCACGGTCGTGGAGGCGGCCGACCGCGTCCTGGGCATGCGCCCCTACCACGTCCAGATCATGGGCGGGGCGGCCCTCCACCGCGGCAATATCGCCGAGATGAAGACCGGTGAGGGCAAGACCCTCGTGGCCACGATGCCCTCCTACCTGCGGGCCCTGACCGGCAAGGGCGTCCACGTCGTGACCGTCAACGACTACCTCGCCGAGTACCAGTCCGACCTCATGGGGCGCGTCCACCGCTTCCTGGGGCTGACCACCGGCTGCATCCTCGTGGGCCAGACGCCCGCTGAGCGCCGTGAGCAGTACGCCTGCGACATCACCTACGGCACCAACAACGAGTTCGGCTTCGACTACCTGCGCGACAACATGGCCCAGCGCCCCGAGGACCTGGTCCAGCGCGGTCACGCCTTCGTCATCGTTGACGAGGTCGACTCCATCCTCATCGACGAGGCCCGCACCCCGCTCATCATCTCCGGCCCGGCCAGCGGCGACGTCAACAAGTGGTACAAGGAGTTCGCCACGATCTCCGAGCGCCTGCGCGCGGGCAAGGACTACGAGGTCGACGAGAAGAAGCGCACCGTGGGCGTGCTCGCCGCCGGCATCGAGCGGGTGGAGGACTACCTCGGGGTGGACAACCTCTACGAGTCGGAGAACACCCCCCTGATCGGATTCCTCAACAACGCCATCAAGGCCAAGGAGCTCTTCCACCGGGACAAGGACTACATCGTGCGCGACGGCGAGGTCCTCATCGTCGACGAGCACACCGGCCGCGTCCTGCCCGGCCGCCGCTACAACGAGGGCATGCACCAGGCCATCGAGGCCAAGGAGCGCGTGGAGATCAAGGCCGAGAACCAGACCCTGGCCACCATCACCCTCCAGAACTACTTCCGCCTCTACCCCGAGGGCTCGCGCTCGGGCATGACCGGTACCGCCGAGACCGAGGCCGCCGAGTTCGCCGGCACCTACAAGATCGGCGTCGTCCCGATCCCCACTAACAAGCCCATGATCCGTGAGGACCAGCCCGACCTCGTCTACACCACTGTCGAGGCCAAGCTCGACGCCGTCGTCGACGACATCGCCGAGCGTCACGAGCTCGGCCAACCGGTCCTGGTGGGCACCACCAGCGTGGAGAAGTCGGAGATCCTCTCCGAGCGTCTGCGCGAGCAGGGCATCCCTCACGAGGTCCTCAACGCCAAGCAGCACGCCCGCGAGGCCGCCGTCGTGGCCATGGCTGGGCGCAAGGGCGCCGTCACCGTGGCCACCAACATGGCCGGACGTGGAACCGACATCATGCTGGGCGGCAACGCCGAGCACATCGCGGTCACCGCCCTCAAGGAGGCCGGCCTGGACCCCGAGGAGAACGCCGAGGAGTACGAGAAGGCCTGGCCGCAGGCCCTTGCGGCCGCCAAGGAGGCCTGCCGGGCCGAGCACGACGAGGTCGTCGAGCTCGGCGGCCTCTACGTGCTGGGCACCGAGCGCCACGAGTCGCGGCGCATCGACAACCAGCTGCGCGGCCGCTCCGGCCGTCAGGGGGACCCGGGCGAGTCCCGCTTCTATCTGTCCATGGAGGACGATCTCATGCGCATGTTCGCCTCCGGGCTCGCTCAGCGCATCATGTCCTCGGGCGCCTACCCCGACGACGTCCCCTTGGAGTCCAAGATGGTCACCCGCGGCATCGCCGGGGCCCAGCGGCAGGGGGAGTCGCGCAACTACGAGATCCGCAAGAACGTCCTCAAGTACGACGACGTCATGACCGAGCAGCGCGAGAAGGTCTACTCCGAGCGCCGTCGCGTTCTGGACGGCGAGGACCTCGAGCCCCAGATCGAGGCCTTCCGGGCCCAGGCCGTCACCTCCATCGTCGAGGCCGGCACGGCCGAGGGCCGCCCCGACGAGTGGGACCTGGACGCCCTGTGGGGCGAGCTCGGCAGCCTCTACCCGGTGGGCCTGACCCAGGACGAGATCGTCGAGGCACTGGGCGGCAAGGACGCACTGACCTCGGAGCGCCTCATCGAGGAGCTCAGTGAGGACATCGCCGTGGCCTACGAGGATGCCGAGGCCCGCATCGAGGCCAACGCCCTGGCCCACGTCCAGCTCGGCGAGGAGCCCATGCGCACCCTGGAGCGCCGCATCCTGCTGGCCGTGGTGGACAAGCGCTGGCGGGAGCACCTCTACGAGATGGACTACCTCAAGGAGGGCATCGGTCTGCGGGCCATGG
The DNA here is from genome assembly GCF_001812965.1 of Actinomyces sp. HMSC075C01. NCBI lineage: Bacteria > Bacillati > Actinomycetota > Actinomycetes > Actinomycetales > Actinomycetaceae > Actinomyces > Actinomyces sp. HMSC075C01. The sequence continues at coordinate 9,459 of NZ_KV810996.1, read as the reverse complement.
CCCAGCGCGACCCGCTCGTGGAGTACGCCAACGAGGGCGCCCGCATGTTCCGGGCGATGATGGAGGGGATCCGAGAGGAGACCGTCGAGCAGATCTTCGCCAACGTCGCCCGCTTCGACGCCGCCGCCCAGCGCGCCGCCGAGGACGGCACCGTCGAGGCCGCGCAGGCGGTCGCCAAGGCCAACGCCACGGCTGCGGCCGGCATCCGCGTGGGCCAGGCCGGCGGCCAGGGGCGCGGCACGGTTCTGGGGGACACCGGGCAGGCGTCCATGGAGCAGCGGGTCACGTACTCCGGCCCCAGCGAGTCCGGCGAGGAGGAGACCGCGGGGGCTTCCTCGCGCAAGGCCTCTCGATCCGGCGCCGGCTCGGGCGGCAACCGGGCCGAGCGCCGTCGCTCTAAGAAGAAGCGCCGGCACTGAGACTCAGCGAGAGCTGGCACAACTGTCGATGATCCCGTCAGAACCCGGCGACCACGCCGGTCCCGGCGGGATCACGCCATCTCCAGGCCGGTGAGGATCCAGCGCTCGCGCAGCAGCTCCAGCCGGGCCGCAGCGGCCCGGACCCGATTGCCCTCCTCCAGCAGGACGGTGGCCTCGCAGGCCCCCGACATCGTCAGCTCGGTGCGCACGCTGCGGATGCGTGGCCGCCGCGGGCTCGTTTGGCGCCCCAGGATCCGGGCGGCCAGACCCGCCCGGCGGGCGAGGGCCTCGAACAGGGAGGGGCTGGTCCAGCGGACCAGGTGGTCCACGGGGCGCAGCCCGGCCAGGACCTCGCTGGCGGCAGTCACCACGATCGCGGCCGTGCGTGAGGCGTCGGCTCCGGCGACGGGCCGTCGTGTCAGGGAGGACTCCCGTGCGAGGGCTCCGGAGTCGTTCACGGGCTTGGAGGGTTTGTGCGGAACCGCACGAGTCGGTGTCGGGTGACTCGGTGAGGGCCGGCTGCGACGTTGAGCGCCGGTCTTGCGGCGTGCGGGGCGGATGGCTTGAGCGGTGGCGGTCGCGGTCATAGCGGGCTCCTGACAGTGGGCGGGGTGCCCGGCGGGCACGGAGTGTGAGGCGGGTCGGGGCGGCGTTCGATGTCGGCGGTGGAGGGCGTTGGTGCTGATACGTGGCGGTTCATCGTGATGGCGCCTGGCCTCCTGTCGTCGTGCCCGGTGCGGGCAGGGGGTCCGGGATGCTCAGGACCGTGCCGGGCCGGATCAAGGACGGATCGGCGCCGATCACCCCTGAGTTGGCGCGATACAGGGCCGGCCAGGCCTGCGCGATCCGTGCGGGGCCGGAGCCGGCGGGCAGCAGACGGGCAGTGATCGACCACAGGCTCTCGTCGGGCGCGACAGTATGCGTGGGCCCCGACGGGGACGGGGAGCCGGGGTCGGTGGAGGGCCCCGCCATCTGGCCGCTCGGCGGAGTCGAGTCCGCCGACCGGTTCGCGCCGTCCGAGTCGCCCGAACCGGTCGAAGTGCTCGAAGGGGACTGCTCGGGCTCCGACGGCGTCGAGGACTGCGACGGTGGTGAGGCGGGTGCTGAGCTGGTGGGGCGCCATCCCAGATCGTCCCCGCCGCCGGTCTCCTGGGCGGCCAGCGCGGGCGCCGAGGACAGGGAGACGAGTAGTGCGGAGGCGGTGATGCGTCTGACTACTGGCGCTCCCCAGGCCTGGAGGACTCTGGCCGCCAGCGCGGAGACGCCGCCTGGGCGGAGGGGAGTGGTACCGCTCGCGGCGGGAAGCGTCATGAGGGCCAGGAGGGCCGAGACCACGTGCCACAAGGCCCCCAGGGCCCCGCATGCGCAGGTCCCGGCGACGACGGCGTCCGACAGCTCGCTCAGCCCCCAGGACTGCGGCGGGACCTTCGCGAGCTGCTCCGCGGCGCCGTGGGCTGTGCGTCCCAGAAGGATCAGGACAGTCCCTGATACTCCGGCCAGGAGAACCAGCCGCTGACGAGCCCCCATGTCATCCTCCATCGTCGATGATGTTGTTTGATGATGTTAGATATACTCCTGTAATGTGATGATGTCAATAGTTGCGATGTGGTATGTCGTGGCTTTGAGCCGTGGTAGTGGAGGGCGCAGGCGGTGGCGGAGCGCGGACTGAGTCGCTCCTGAGTACTTTCCTCGGCGGGTGGACTGTGGTGAGGTGGGCTTATGGACTGGGACGTGATGATTGCCGACCTGGAGAGCAGCTTCGATGCTGAGCGCCGTGCGGACCTGGTGGCGCAGAGTGTCGAGCTCGCGGAGGCCGAGCACGCCTCCATCGAGGTCGTCGACCGTCTGCGAGGCTCGGTGGGCCGACTCATCCACCTGCGCACTCGCAGTGGTGTTCCCGTCGACGGCGTGGTCTGCCGGGTGGAGCCCTCCTACGTCCTCGTCGATGAGGGGGAGGGGCTGCAGGCCGTTGTCCCGGTGGGTGCGGTGGCCACGGTGATGTCGCTGGCCGGTCCGGCGCCCCGGGATGGTCGACGCCGGCCCACGCTGACGGCTCTGATGCGTGAGGTCGCCCGGCGGGGAGCGCGGGTGCGTATGGTGATGGGCTCCGGAGAAGTGGTGGGGCGCCTGGTCCGGGTCGGGGCGGACCACGTTGATGTCGCCGTCGACCCTGAGGGCGGCATCCGCTCGCGTCGCGCTCCCGGGGCGGGCGGCGCGGGGGTCATCAGTGTCATGACCGCTGCCATCGAGGTGATGCGCAGTCGCTGACGTCGGCTGGTGGACGGGGAGGTTCAGGGCGCCTCGTCCTCGTTCCAGCCCGCTGCGACCATGGCCCTGGTTGAGGCGAGCTGGCGCTGGATGTAGTCCTCCAGGGCCTGGTCCTCGATGCGCCAGAGCTTGCGGGCGCCGACCTGAATGGCGGGGAGGTCGCCGGTGCGGATGAGGGCGCGCACGGCCTGGGCGGACAGCTGAAGCTGCTCGGCGACGTCGGCGATGGTCAGGAATCGTGTGCTCATACCACGATGATCCCACTGCTGGATCCTCTCCACAATTCTTAAAGGCACTTGTGGATAACCTTGAGGTACTATTTTATCCCAACGATGATTACAGGAGATCAAGGAGGATTCCCGTGATGTCATCTCGCCGCAGCCGATCCCTGACCGGTCCTGAGCGTCCCCGCGGTAGTCGTTGGCGCCGTCCTGCCTGGAAGGACCCGCGTATGGCCGGGGGAGTGGTCCTGGTGGCCGCGGCCGTGGCCCTGGGGGCCTGGGCGGTCGACGCGGCCGCTGACACCACTCGCGTCTACGTGCTCTCCCAGGACGTCGCTCCCGGGACGGACCTGACTGCCGACGGTGTCCTCACAGTGGTCGAGGCCCATCCCGGCACCGATGCCTACGTCGAGGCCGGGCACCTGCCGGACGGCGCCGTGTCCACACGCTCCATGCGCAAGGGGGAGCTGCTGGCCACGGCGGCCGTCAACAGCGGTCGGGAACAGGACCTGCGGCCGGTGGTCCTCAATGTCGCCTCCAACCTGCCGGCCTCGACCAAGGTCGGCGACTACGTCGATCTGTGGGTCGTGCCCAAGGAGGGCGTGGCGAGCCGGCCCACGGCCCAGGCCCCCGCCACCGCGCAGCCTGGACAGAACGGACAAGGCACTCAAAGCGGTCCAGGCGACCAGTCGGGACAGACCGAGGGGGCCGGAGCCCGCCGCGTGGCCACAGGGCTGGTCATTGCCTCGGTCGGTGAGACCAGTAAGGGGCTGATCTCCGGACCCGGCACCGGGGTGGAGGTCAAGGTTCCCGAGGCCTCCCTCGCTGCCGTTCTCAGCGCCGTCGGGCAGGAGGGGTCGCTCGTCCTGGTTCCCACCGGCCAGGAAGCGCCCGCGGAGAAGGCCTCGTGAGCGTCCCGGGGGCCGGAGTCCTCCTGGCTCTCAGCGGCGATGACGCCGACATCCTGCGGGCCTTGAGCCAATCGGGAAGCGGGCTGTGCGTCGTGCGCCGATGCGCCGACCTGCCCGAGCTGCTCTCAGCGGGGATGGCCGGACTGGCGAGCTTCGCCCTGCTGGACACCGGTTTTGACGAGATCGACCGCACCGTCCTGGATCGACTCGCGCGCGCCGGCCTGAGCGGGCTGCTCCTGGTGGAGACCCACGAGGAGGAGCGCTGGCGCAGTGCGGGATGGCCGGTTCTCAGGCGCGACACAGAGCCTGGTCGCATCTGCTCGGCGCTGCAGGACCTCGTGCGTCGTGGCGGATCCTCCGGCGCGGCGTCCACCGGGGCGGGGCCGGCCCGTGGCGCCGCAGGAGGCGCCGTCTCGCAGGCCGCGACCGGGCCGGCGGGCGTAGGCGCCGACTGGCTGAGCGCCGCCACCCCCGCTTCGGCGGGCCCGAACGCCGCCGCCCAGGAGACCGCCTGGCTCGAAGAGCTGTGGCGCCAGTCGCCCGGCTCCCCCGAGGGTGGAACGGCGTTCTCGCAGCCGCCCCCGACCGCCAACGAGACCGGAGACGGGGAGAACTCGGGACAGAGCCTGCGGCAGGACCGGGAGCCGGCCGCCGCGGATATGCCGGAGCCCGCGTTTCCGGTCGTGACGAGCCCAGCGGGCAACGAGTGTGACGGGAGGATCGTCCTGGTGTGGGGGCCTCACGGCGCTCCCGGACGCTCGACGGTCGCCGCCTCCCTCGCCCATGGCCTGGCCGCCTGCGGAGGTGCGATCCTCGTGGACGCCGACGTCGAGGCTCCCAGCCTCGTCCAGCTCCTCGGCATGCCGGAGGACTCCTCGGCCCTGGCCGGGGCGGCCCGCCTGGCCACCCATGGCCGGCTTGACGCCGAGAGCTTTCGACGGGTCCTGGCGCCGGTGGGCGGTGGGCTCTTCCTGCTGGGCGGCCTGGGGAGGTCCGGGCGCTGGCGTGAGCTGCCACCGGCCTCGATGACCGAGGTGTGGGCGCAGTGCCGTCGGGCCGTGGCCTGGACCGTCGTCGACGTCGCCGGCGGGCCTGCCGATGACGACGTCGACGACTTCACCCTCGAGCCCGGGCGCGGGGCCGTGACCGCCGACCTGGTGTCGCACGCCGACGTGATCCTGGTTGTCGGCGGGGCCGACCCTGTCGGGGTGCGCCGCCTGCTCCAGCTCCTCGATGAGATGGGGGCCTCCATGAACCCTGCCGGCCGGGTCGAGGTCGTCATCAACCGGGTGCGGGCCTCGGCCGCAGGACCCTCTCCCCAGCAGGCTCTGCGAGAAGCGATGGCGCGTTTCGGTGGACTGGAGGACATCGTGCTCCTGCCCGACGACGCGGCGACGGCCGATGCCTGCCTGCTCCAGGGCTGTACTGTCCTGGAGCAGGCGCCCGCCAGCGCACTGGGCAAGGCCCTGAGCTCGCTGGTCGACCGTATCGATCCGCAGGTCGCAGCGGCTCGCAGGGCCACCTCCCCACGTCGTTCCCTGCTGCGACGCTCGAAAAGACGCGGAGGGCGGCGGGACCGCAGGGACTCCGCGGCTCAGTCCGCAGCCGCCGGAGGCAGGAGTCGCTCGAGCGCGCGCAGCGCAGGTGCGGGGCGCCGCCGCAGAGGTGGGGGCGAGAGACAGACCGTCGGTGAACGACCGCCGGCTCTCCAGGTGCCCAGCGGACTCACCCAGGCCCCGCCGCAGACCTCCGCGGGCCTGCCGCCATCGATCCAGCCAGTGAATCAGCTGGCGAACCAGCCCCAGGGGCGGCCGCCGGAACCACCTCCGAGCAGCCCACCGGCTCAGTTGCCGCTACCGGAGCGGGGGCCGGTCCCCGGCTCGCCGCACTGGTCCTCGGTGGCGCCGTGGCCCAGTGCGGGGACAGCGCCGGACGCAGGAGCGGCTCCAGGACCACAGGCCGGCCACGACCCGGGTGGGGATGATCATCGGGGCTCGAGCGGCCCTCCGTCGGTGCCGCCGGGAACCGGGCGACACCGCTACTGAGACCCGGCGCGCGCGAGCGGTGCCGGGCGCGGACTCCGCGCGCTTCGTGGGAGGGCGACTGTGGTGGTAGGGCAGACTGGGGGCATGCGCATCTACCTGCCCGCCACCGCCGCCCACCTGCGCGCAAGTGTCCTGGGTTCCTCGCACCAGCCGCTCACGGCTCACGCCGCCACCCCCACTCTCGCCCACGCCCTGCCGGAGGAGGACGAGGAGGGTCTGGAGGTCTCCGCCTCACTGTGTGCCGCCGACGCCTCCGTCCTCCTGCTGGCCGAGCCCGAGGCTGCGGGGCTGGCCGACCGGCGCATCGTCATCGCGGCCGACGTCGAGGCCGAGAACGTGCGCGAGCTTCCCGTGGAAGGCGACGTCCTGCCCGGCACGATTGAGGTCACCGGCGAGATCACCTGGGAGGACGTGGCCGCTCTGCTCGTGGATGAGCCCGAGGCGGAGGCCGATGTGCGAGCCGCCCGGCTCGGTGACGAGGATGCCTTCGAGCGCGCCGCCGAGGCCGACCTGCTCTGGTACGACGTCACGGAGCGAGAGGCGCTGGCCGAGAGCCTCGGTGTCTGACGCAGCCGGGGTCGCTTCTGACGAGCATTCGCGGTGACGTGACCAGTTCCACGACCTGCCGCCTTGCGCAGCGCAGCCCGCTGCCGGGTATGGTGCTCTTTGCCAAAGACCGCAGGTCGCCCGCTCCGGCGGGACCAAGTCCACACCAGGTGGGGCCGGCGCAGGTGAGAACGAGACTTCTTCGGGCGTGCCCGAGACCGAGCCCCGTGCCCACCGGCGCGGGGCTTTTCCAGTGAATGGACCCTGCGGCATACCACGGAAGGAGGGCCCATGGCACGGCCTGACAAGGAAGCAGCCGTTGCTGCGCTGGCGGACAAGTTCCGCCAGGCTGATGCGGTCCTGCTGACTGAGTACCGGGGACTGAGCGTCGCCCAGCTCAAGGAGCTGCGTCGTTCCCTCGCCGGTAACGCCGAGTACACCGTGGTGAAGAACACGCTTGCTGCGATCGCTGCCCGCCAGGTCGGGCTCGAGAGCTTCGCCGACGACCTCACGGGCCCCTCCGCCCTGACGTTCGTCACCGGTGAGCCGGTCGAGGCCGCCAAGGCTCTGCGTGACTTCGCCAAGGACAACCAGCAGCTCGTCATCAAGGGCGGTGTCATGGACGGCGCCGTGCTGTCCGCCGACGGCGTTGACAAGCTTGCCTCTCTCGAGTCCCGCGAGGTGCTGCTCGCCAAGACTGCGGGCGCCATCAAGGCGTCCCTGTCCAAGGCTGCATACCTCTTTGCCGCACCGGCCTCCAAGGCCGTGCGCACCGTCGACGCCCTGCGCGAGAAGCAGGAGACCGCGGCCTGAGGCCGCACGCGTCATCCACCAACCCTGCGCGCGCAGGAACCTGATAAGGAAGGAACGCCCATCATGGCGAAGCTGACCACCGAAGAGCTCATCGAGCAGTTCAAGGAGCTCACCCTCATCGAGCTGTCCGAGTTCGTCAAGGCCTTCGAGGAGACCTTCGACGTTACCGCCGCCGCCCCGGCCGCCGTGGCCGTGGCCGCCGCCCCCGGCGCCGCCGGTGGCGACGCCGCTGCCGAGGAGAAGGACGAGTTCGACGTCATTCTCGAGGCCGCCGGCGACAAGAAGATCCAGGTCATCAAGGAGGTGCGCGCCCTGACCTCCCTCGGCCTGAAGGAGGCCAAGGAGCTCGTCGACGGCGCCCCCAAGCCCGTCCTCGAGGGCGCCAACAAGGAGGCCGCCGAGAAGGCCAAGGAGCAGCTCGAGGGCGCCGGCGCCACCGTCACCCTCAAGTGAGTCTCTCCCCGCTGCCTGACGCGGCCTGAGGACCGCCGGCGGCTGGGGGCGCAGCATCACCGGGTCCCGTCCACCATGAGGTGGGCGGGACCCGGTCGCGTTCCGGGGAGCCCCGGCGCTGTCCGGCGTCGGCACGCTTCAACGGCGTCGGGCTCGGGCCGGGGCCGGCCGGTGGGGCTCGGGGACGTACATGTGCGTCGAGGACTGCGATATCCCGCAGATGACTGAGCTCCGCCCCCAGTGATTTGGGGGAGAACGCAGTCGTCGAGCCGAAAGTACGTCCTCGACATCGGTGGATGCGGTCGATGAGCCAGGAGGCGACGTCGGGAGCAGTGACCTCACGGGACCAGCACTCCAGGCGGACGCTCGCCCCACAGTCCGCCACCTTGAAGCTCGGCTGCCGGTGAGAGACGGGAGACCACCTCCAGGGGGAACATCGAGAGCAGCCGGTCGGTCTGGGTGCGCATGTCCCCGAGCGACGACCACGTCGCCCGGAAGAACCTCCACCCCAGCGACTCGAGCTCGTCCTGGCGGAGCTTCTCGAGGAAGACGTCCTCCTCGCTGTGGTACTTGATGCGACCGTCGAACTCCGCGACGACACGGTGATCGGGCCAGCCCAGGTCCAGGAACCGGTCCTTGGACAGCCCCGGAACCGGGTACTGAGCAATGGCCTCGGGCAGCCCCACCACGAGCGTCATCCACCGCAGCACGCTCTCCCCGGGCGAAACCGCCCAAGGGGTGGCAGCGGCGAGTACCGCACGTGCCTGCTCCATCCCTCTGCGCCCCCGATGACGTGCCATGAGCTCCTCCCAGCAGGCGTGAGCCGAGCGCAGCCGCGTGGCGCAGGAGTCACGGTGCCACGGATCAGGTCGGCAGTATCGGCTCAGGGCCGCATCTGCGATGGACAGCGCGTTGTGCGGGGGCTCGTCGCAGGCACAGTCGAAGGCGGTGTGCAGCACGGACGTGACGGGAACTCCTCCGACCACCTCGATCTCCCCGTCCCGCAGCTGAAGCCGGCGACGGTGCATTCGGACCGGAGCGGCCTCGGAGGGCGTCGCCTCGATGGGGGCCGGTAGCCTCAATGATGGGTACCGGAACGTGGGCAGTGTCGTCGTGGTCAGGCGCGGGTGACCGGAGACGGCGAGGTAGACGTCCGGCTCTCGTGTCCACATCGCCAGCCCCTGAATCAGGGCGGCAGATGTGTGAGACAGGCAGGTGGCGGAGGGCAGGAGCTGTTGGGCGGCGATCGCTCGCGCCAAAGACACCATGAACCGCTGCTCCCAGCGTCGTCTGTCCGGGACTGGGCGCAGGTAGGCGCCCGGCATGAGTCGTAGCAGATCAGGATCGCGTGATGGCTGGAAGTGCTTGCGGCGGCCCGAGTAGATGATGGTCGGTCGAAGGTGCGCTGGGACCGGGCAGATCGGAGCGGGGCGACTGTCGGTGGTTGCGAGGGGGCTCATGCAGCGAGTCTTCGCAAGAGGAACGGGTCGTGACGAGCGCAGAGCTCCAAGGGTGTGGAATCGGTGGTGTGTGACTGCCGGAGGACTTCGCTGTGGATCCTGGGGTGGCCGCTGATCTTCGGAGTCCTGGTCGAAGGGGCGGGGTCGATGTGCTCGTCGTGACGGCGTCGGGCTGGCGATAGCGTCGGGCTGGCGACGGTGGGTGTGCCGCTGGGATCGGAGGGTGTACCGGTGGGCTGGCGGGGCGGTGGTGATCGGCGACTGTGTTGTCTCATGTCTTCTGGGAGTGTCGGGTGTCATGACTTCTCAGGACACTGGTGGGG
>NZ_KV810995.1:0-348 GCF_001812965.1 Actinomyces sp. HMSC075C01 | reverse complement strand
TGGGACGGGGGTAGAGATGGTCATTGGCCAGGGCGATATGCGCCACCTCGACGTCATCACAGCCATAGATGTGGACACCATCCGTGTCGTAGCGCTCAACGGTGCACCGAGGCGAGCTCAACCAGAAGACAATGTCCCGCACCGGCACCGGGTCCTTGGGGTCCATTCGCCGCAGGCTGTAACGGGCGTCAGCAGCCATCAGACCGGCCAGGACCTCCGAGGCCGCCAGCGTCGGCCCGTAGGGGTCGATGACCCCAATGTCCTCCAGCCCCGCCAGGGCCCCCTGGGCATAGTTCGCGCGCTGGGCAATGGGGCCGGTCACCATCCTCTGAAGGACGTCCCACTGCT
>NZ_KV810994.1:0-354 GCF_001812965.1 Actinomyces sp. HMSC075C01 | reverse complement strand
GTAGAGCTTGCCTTGTGAGGCGAGGTGCTCGATGTTGTCGACGAGGGTGTCGAGCTCGGGGTCTTGGCGGTTGTGCCAGGCGTGGGTGACGGGTTCGGCCAGGGCGTTGTCGAGGGTGAGGCGTACTTCGACGATGTCTCGTAGTCCGCGGTGGTCGTCTCCGGGGTTGAGGAGGCCTTTGAAGATGAGGGATTCGACCATGGGGCGCATGGAGACCTGGCCGACGAACATGCCGTGTCCGTGGCGTACTTCGACGATGTCGAGGGCGACGAGGGTGCGGACGGCCTCGCGGACGGAGGAGCGGGATACTCCCAGGTCGGCGCACAGCTGGGACTCCGTCGGCAACGCATCACC
>NZ_KV810993.1:0-326 GCF_001812965.1 Actinomyces sp. HMSC075C01 | reverse complement strand
CGTAAGCGGGTGTGGCGGGCCATGATCGACCCCGAGGACCCCCAGGCCTCCTACCGTCGTCGGATCGAGTTGAAGATGGCCTGCGTGCGCCGCGTCCAGCACTACTGGGAGCAGTACCACTCAGGCGACCAGAGGGTCAGTCAGATGCTGGACCTGGCCCAGAGACTCATTGACGGCCGGGAGACCAACACGAGGAAGGCGCTCAAGCAGGCCAAGAAGTTCCGCAAGGACGTCTGGACCGACGACAGCGAGTGGACGAAGGAAGGTGCACGCGCCACGTATGCGGCCTACGGTGCCGTGTTCATGGTGGTCTCGGCGTGCTCGCG